>JAJZEG010000297.1 GCA_021828605.1 Pseudomonadota bacterium
CGCACTGCCAGATTGCCGAGCTGGAACGGGCCGTAGGCGACCCGGATCAATCGGGTGACTTGCAGGCCGAGGGCGGTCATGACTTTGCGGATTTCGCGGTTTTTGCCTTCGGTGAGGCTGATCGAGAGCCAAGCGGTGGCGCCCGAGGCGGTATCGACCGCTGCGGTGATCGGGCCGTAGCGCACATCATCGACGGTGATGCCTTCGCTCAGCGCGGCGAGGCGATCCGAATCGACCATGCCATAGACGCGCACCCGATAGCGGCGATGCCAGCCGGTGCTGGGCAGTTCGAGGCGCCGGGCCAGGGCGCCGTCATTGGTGAGCAGGAGCAGGCCTTCGCTGTTCAAATCGAGCCGTCCGACGCTAATCACCCTTGGCATGTCCGGCGGCAGGCGCTCGAACACGGTGGGGCGGCCTTCGGGGTCGCGATGGGTGGTGAGCAGGCCATCGGGCTTGTGATAGCGCCAGAGGCGGGTGCGGGCGGGTTCGCCGAGCAAGGCGCCATCGACGGTGATTTGATCGCCCACGACCACGAAGGTTGCGGGATGGGTGATGATGGTGCCGTTGAGGGTGATCCGGCCCGCTTCGATCATGCGTTCGGCGTCGCGGCGGCTCGCGACACCGGCGCGGCCCAGATATTTGGCGATGCGTTCGCCGGTTGGTTCAGAAGCGGGTTTGTCGGTCATTGGGCGGCCTTGATCAAAGCGGCGAATAGGCGGTGATCGCCGGGATCGAGCAGAAACTCGGGATGCCATTGCACGCCGAGGCAGAAACGATGGGTGGACGATTCGATGCCTTCGATCACGCCGTCCGGAGCGCGGGCATTGACGACTAGGTGCGGGCCGGGATCGCGAACGGCCTGGTGATGGGCGGAATTGACCGCCATGCTGGTCGCGTTGGTGATGGCGGCGAGGCGGGTGCCGGGGGTGATGGCGATGCTGTGGCCGGGCTGGTCGCGCGGGTTGGGTTGTTCATGCGCGAGCGCATTGGCCACGCTATCGGGGATATGCTGGATCAGGCTGCCGCCGAGGGCGACGGCGAGGAGTTGTTCGCCGCCGCAAATACCGAGGATCGGCATGTCGCGGGCGAGCGCGCCGTGCAGGAGAGCGAGTTCGGCTTGGGTGCGGCTGGGTTTGAGGGCGACCGATTGATGGCGTTGGTCGGTGCTGTATAGCGCGGGATCGACATCGAACGCGCCGCCGGTAATGATCAGCGCATCGATCCGGTCGAGATAATCCTCGGCAAGGCCAGCGAGATGGGGCAGAGCGAGCGGCAGGCCGCCGGCTGCGGCAATGGCTTGGGTATAATTGCAGCGCAGCGCATACCAGGGGAAGTTGGAATAGCCGCCTGGGGCCTCGACATCGAGGCTCAGGCCGATCGCAGGTCGATGGGTCATCGCGCGGTCTAGACCGGCAAGCCTCATCGAGGCAAGAGAAGCTATGACGCCGATGCAACTTGCTCTGCTCGAAGCGCGCGCGGCAGCCCTGCAAGGCGAGGTGCCGGTGGGGGCGGTGGTGACCGATGCGACCGGGCGGGTGCTGGCGGCTTCGGGCAATCAGGTGGAGGCGCTGGGCGATCCATCGGCCCATGCGGAAATGCTGGCGCTGCGCGCGGCTGGCCTGGCGATGGGTGGGAAATTTTTGCCGGGTTGCACCTTGACGGTGACTTTAGAGCCCTGCCCGCTTTGCGCGGCGGCGGCTTCGTTGTTTCGCGTCGAGCGGGTGGTGTTTGGCGCCTATGATCCGAAATCGGGCGGAATTGAGCACGGGCCTCGGGTTTTTACGCATCCGACCTGCCATCATCGGCCTGAGGTGATTGGCGGGGTGGAGGAGAGTGCGTCGGCGGCTTTGTTGCGGGATTTTTTTGCGCGCTTACGCGACCCGGCAAATTCTGCCGAGCGTTAATCAAATAGTCATTTTCTGCGGGCATTTTGGGGGAACGGCAAAAACGTCGTAACCGCAGGAACCTCTAATGCCCGAGTTTGACTATGTTCGCACCCGACCATCGAGCGCTGACCGGCAGCGGTCCAGGATTGGCGCATGAACAAGTTGCTGGACAATTTGCGGGGCTTGGGCCGGACCAAGCTGGCGGCTTTGGCCGGGATCGCGGTTGCGGTGCTGAGCCTGATGGCGGCGGTGGCGCTGAGCGGTGGGGCCTCGGCCAATTCAATGCTTTATAGCGGGTTGAGCCTGCGTGACTCGGCAAAAATCGCGAATGCGTTGAAATCGGCTCATATTATTTACCGAATTGCTGAGGATGGTCACGCGATTGAGGTGACGCCGGGTGCGCGCGATCAGGCGCGTTTGCTGTTGGCTGAGAAAAATCTGCCGGCAGGCAATGAAAATGGCTTTGCGTTGTTTGATCATCAGAGCCCGTTGACCGGCTCGTCATTTTTGGATCGGATTAATGAGACCCGCGCGATTGATGGGGCGCTGGAGCGCACGATCACCCTGATCCAGGGCGTGCGGGCGGCGCGGGTGCAGGTGGTGCTGCCGCATCGCGCGGCGTTCAGCCTGACCACCGATCAGGCGCGGGCAAGCGTGATGTTGAGCCTTGATGGCGCGATGCCGATTGATCAGCAGAGTGTGAATGCGATTTTGAATTTGGTCGCCTCATCGGTGCCGGGATTGCAGCCCGACAATATCACCATTGCCGATGATCGGGGTGAGTTGTTGGCGAGCGCGGGGCAAGCATCGAGTAGCTTGCTGAGTGCGCATGAGGCGGCGTTGCGTAAGCAGACCGAGCAGGCGCTGTCGCATCGGGTGCAGGATTTACTGACGGCGGCGATCGGGCCGGGTAAGGCGCGGGTGGTAACCACGGTGTCGATGAATTTCGACGTGCTCAGCGAATTATCGACCAAATATAATCCCAAGAGCCAAGTCGTGCGCAGCCGCCAGGTCAGCCAGTCGAAAAGCGACCGGATTGATGGGCAGCGCAAGACGGTTTCGGTGCAGAATAATCTGCCGGGGGCGAAAACCACCTCCAGCCATCCGAACCGCCAGGATCGGCACAGCCGGTCGAGCCGGATCACCAATTACGAGATCGAGAAAACCATCCGTCACGTCGTGCATGCGGCGCCGTCGATCAAGCGGTTGAGTGTTGCGGTGATTGTTGACGGGGTGACCACGGTGACCGGCAAGGGCTCGAAGGCGAAAACGGTGTGGCGGCCCCGTTCGGCGGCGACGTTGGCGCAGATCCGCACACTGGTTAAAGCGGCGATCGGCTATGACAAAGCGCGCGGCGATGTGGTGGATGTGCAATCGCTCCGCTTTGCACCAGCGCCCAAGCTGCCCTCGGGACCATCGGCGTTCAGCCGGATGCTCAGTGATGGCGCGTTGATCCCGGTTTTGCGCACGCTGATCACCGGCCTGATCGCGCTGGCTGCCTTGTTCCTGGTGTTCAAGCCGATGCTGCGCAAGCTGCTGGATGATGCACGCGCCACGGCGATCGAGACAAGCCGCGCCGAATTGGGCGCGATTGCGACCGATGATGCCGAACCGATGCTTCCACATGAAGCGCAACAATCTAGCGGTTCATTGACGACTGTGACGCCCCGGCTCGGTGCGCCGAGCGAGCTTGATCAGGTCGTGGCATTGATCGAAGGAAATCCAGAAGCATCGGTTTCGGTGTTGCGCGCATGGCTGATTGAGGAGGGTGTAGGATGAGTGACGTGCAGTCAGATCCGCTGGCGGGAACGGCGCGGGCAGCGATTTTGCTGTTGGCCGTTGGCGAGGCGCAGGGTGGCAAGATATTGGCGCTGATGCGCGATGATGAAATTCGCGAGATTTCGTCGGCAATGGCGACATTGGGGGTGGTGCCGCGCGAGACGTTATATGAGATTTGCTCGCAATTCACCGATCAGATGCAGCAACAAGGCGGAATTGCCGGATCGTATGATATTGCCGAAAAATTGCTGCGCAGCAC
>JAJZEG010000262.1 GCA_021828605.1 Pseudomonadota bacterium
CCGAGCGGCGGCATATTGATCATAGGAGCCGACCTGGGCGATCCAGTCACCGTCATGATCGGCGCGCGTGCTGACCGCGGTGATGTCGGCAAGCTGCGGGCGCATTGTATTCGGGCGCGCGGTAATCGGGCGCGCGGTAATCGGGCGCCTAATCGCTGGCGCGGGCCGACCGATCACCGAACTCACGCTCGGATCGTTGGCAGCGAGGGTCAGCGGGGCGTGACCGGCGTTATCATGGGCAAAACCCTGATCGAGCAATCGCGCCATGGTCGCATAGGCAACTTGCCATGACCGAGCGTGAAGTTCGACGCCGATCAGCAGATGGCCATCGCGAACGGCGGCGGTGACCAGATTGAACCGCGCCAGATCGGTATAGCCGGTTTTCATCCCAATCGCGCCGGGATAGCGTTTCAGCATGCCATCGATATTCGGGATGATCCGGCCTTCGAAGGTGAATTGCGGCACCGAGAATAAATAGCGATATTGCGGATATTTAATCAGCAAGTGCCGCGCGAGGAGGGCCATGTCATAAGCATCGGTTACTTGGCGTGGATCGGGAAGGCCAGACGGGTTGGCGAATTGCGTGCGCAACATCCCGAGTTGGTGGGCGCGCGCGGTCATCATCGCGGCGAAATGGGTGATGCTGCCGCCGCCAAGATACTGGCCGAGCGCGGTAGCGGCATCGTTGGCGGATAAAGTTGTCATGCCCAGAACGGCTTGGCGCACCGATACGATCTGGCCGGGGACCAGATCGAGCTTGACCGGCTGAACGTTGGCGGCGGCGGCGGTGACCGGCAGATCGGTTGCAAAACTCAGCCGGTGCGCGTGTAAAGCGGCAAAGGCCAGATCGAGCGTCATGAGTTTGGACAGGCTGGCGGGGTAGCGCAGGGTATAGGCCTGATTCTCGCCAAGGATCCGCCCGGTCGTTGCGTCCATGACCACCCAGCTAATACCCGGACTGGTCGGTTCACCGCGCAAGGCAGCATGAGCATGGTGCGGAATCGCCATCATCGTGCCGAGCCCCAAGGCAAGGCCCAGCAGGCGGGCTTTGGCGCGGACGGTCGATGCAAAACGGGCGCGCAATCGCGGCGTTCGCACGGACGATTTTTCCAAAAATCGTTCGCAAAACGGCGAAAAACGCAGTGCAGCCCCGTTCATGGCAACTCCAAAATAAAATATGGCGCCTTGGGGTGATAAAGCAGGTGATTCGCACTGTCCAGCTAAAATGCCGAATAAATCAGAAAAACAGTATATTACAGGGATTTCTTCCAGATTTATCCGATTCCGCTCGTGTTGACACGACCATGGCAGTCACGTTTTGCCGATTGTGCGCTGCACAAAAAATACTTGACGTCTGATTTCTGAAAGCGTAAATCTGATTTTGTTGCACCGCACCATTCTGCGTTTACGTGATCTTTCCGGCCTTGAATCGAGGTTGTGGATCGTTGACGGGGGCTTTGAACCGGTTTAGCGGTGTTAAAACTGTAGGTTGTTACAAAATTGTTTATTACAACCTGAAGGCTTCATCCACGATTGCGGGACCGATCCGGACGATGACTGATCACACTGGCTAAGAGCAAAGGAACAAAATGATGACCACCAAAGGCAAAATGATCGACGTGACGACGCAAACCACCAAAGGCTTCGAGGCGACGCTCGAATCCATGAAAGAGGGCATCGCGAAAGCGACCCACGGGTTTGAGGCTTCTCAGGCGAAAATGAAGGAGCAGATGGAGAAAATGATGAAAACAACCGAAGATTTCATGACGTTCAGCCAGGGTAATGTCGAAGCGCTGATCAAGGCGTCGCAAATTTTTACCACCGGCGTTCAGGATCTGAGCAAGCATCTCGCGGCCAGCACCCAGGCGTCGGTGCAGGAAAGCGTTGCGACTGCCAAGGCGCTGTCGGGCGTCAAGTCGGTCAAGGAAGCGGTTGAGCTGCAAACCGGCTTTGCGCGCACATTGGTCGAGAAAATGGTCGCCGAGACCAGCAAAATGACCGATGCATCGCTCAAAATCACCGAGCAGGCGATTGCACCGCTCACCGCGCGGATGACCAAAGCGGTCGAGACCTTCAGCACGAAGCTTTAATTCGAACCTCTTTACCGATTGACCCGGCGCTTGCGCCGGGGCAAGGGGCGTTTTCCGGTAACACGGGAAACGCCCTTTTTGCATGGATGAGGCTATTAATGGTCGGTACGGCGAACGAGGTTTTGCGTGGGTTGACCGGAGCGCCTCCGGCGTGGGCGATTTTTGATCCGATTTGGTATTGCAACCGATATCCTGACGCGCAAGCAACCTGTGCTGGTATCATGGGGCGGGTGCTCGATTATTACCTTCAATTCGGTGCCGCCGCAGGGCATAGCCCAACGCTCTATTTCGACGAGGATTATTATTGCCGGACCAATCCTGATGTCGCCGCCCTGGTCGCCCAGGGTGATTATGCGTCGGGGTTTGATCATTATTGCCGGCTTGGCTACCGGCAGCTCTCGCCGCATTTGTTATTCGATGACGGCTATTACGCGATGCTCTATGAAGACATGACCGTCGAAAATCTGGAGCAACATTTTTGTTATGGGCGCTATGATCACTGGTTGAAATCAGGCCAGTTCGAGCGACGCCAAGCGCATTTTTTATTCGATCCGCAATTTTATCGTGAATCTGCTGAGAAGGAAGGTGCGGACCCGACATTGCTCGAGCAATGGGGTGCTTATGGATTTTACCTGCGTGCGCTCGAAGAAGGATCGATTTTCGCGCATCTGGCCCCGTCGGTTTATTTTGATCCAATCTGGTACGCCGAAACATATCCGCATGTTAGAGAAGCGTTAGAGCAAAAAAAACTACCCTCGGCACTGACCCATTACCTGACATTGCCCATCGCAGGCGGTTATGATCCGGTGCCCGAATTCGTTGAGCATTTCTATCTGGAAACCTATCCCGACATCCGATTTGCGGTGGAGGCGGGATTATTGCCCTCCGGTTATCGGCATTTTGTTCAGCATGGCGCCTTCGAATTGCGCCGTCCGCGCGTTGACATCGACTTACTCTACTACCGCGATATTAATCCTCGGGTGGTTCACGATCTGAATAGTGGCCGGGTTCGCGATGCATTCGCGCATTTACGACGCATCGGCTTGCCGTTGCAATTGGGGTATTGCCCGCCCGAGCGCGCGCCGGAATTATCGGAAGCAACCGGAAAAACTCTATTTGCCTTGCGCGCGCGCAATCAAATCGCGGCCTTCGCGCGCAGCATGCTCGATTTTTCGTTAGATGAAGAGCCAGTGATCAGCGTGGTGATGGTGCTGTTCAACCAGTTTGAACTGACGATGCAGGCCCTCGCGTCGTTGCGTCAAAATTTCGATGGTCCGATCGAGTTGATCCTGGTCGATAACGCATCATCCGATGACACCATCCGCATCGCGACCTATGTGCGCGGCGCTGTGCTGTTTCGCAATAGCCGCAATCTTGGTTTCGTGCTCGCCTGCAACCGGGCGATGGCCATGGTTCGTGCCCCTGCCATATTGTTGCTGAATAATGATATCGAGTTGGGTTACGGCGCGATCGCTAACGCGTTAGCGCGGTTGAATTCCGACCCGCAGATCGCCTCGGTAGGCGGAAAAATCTTGCGCAGTCATGGTCGTCTGCAAGAAGCCGGGTCGATTATCTGGCAGGATGGCACCACGGTCGGCTATTTGCGCGATCAACCGGCGTTAGTGCCGGAGGCGAATTTTGTTCGCGATGTCGATTATTGTTCAGGGGTATTTTTACTCTGCCGCACTGAAATTTGGCGCGAAGTCGGAGGCTTTGATCCCGATTATGCGCCCGCCTATTATGAGGAAGTTGATTTGTCCGTGCGGTTTCTGCAAGCGGGCTATCGGAATATCTATGATCCCAGCATAATCGTGCATCATCTCGAA
>JAJZEG010000256.1 GCA_021828605.1 Pseudomonadota bacterium
GCCCATCGCCGCCGGCAACCCGTAGCCCATGGTGCCAAGCCCGCCCGAGGTCATCCAGCGATTGGGCTGATCGAAGCGATAATATTGCGCCGCCCACATTTGATGCTGACCCACCTCGGTGGTGATGAAGGTTGAGCGATCACGGGTCATTTCCCATAAACGCTGAATCGCATGTTGCGGCTTGATCACCGCACCCGGCTCAAACGATTGGGTAAATTTCAGCGAATCCTTGGCCCGCCAGTCATCGATCCGCCGCCACCACGCCGCCAGCGCCGCGCGATCCTGATGCTGCGCATCGTTTTTCCAAGCCGCGATCAGCGCGCGCAAGGCGAGTGCGGCATCGGCAACAATCGGCACATCGACGGGGACGTTTTTATTGATATTGGCCGGATCGATATCGACCTGGATTTTTTTCGATCCCGGTGCGAAGGCGTTCAGCCGCCCGGTCACCCGATCATCAAAGCGGGCCCCCAAATTAATCATCACGTCGCAGCCATGCATGGTCAAATTGGCCTCATAGGTGCCGTGCATGCCCAGCATCCCGACAAATTGCGGGTTGGAGGCGGGAAACGCGCCCAGCCCCATCAGCGTCGAGGTGACTGGCGCGCCGATCAGGGTCGCGAATTCGATCAACAGTGACGCCGCCTCGGGCCCGGCATTGATAATGCCGCCGCCCGAATAAATCACCGGTCGCGCCGCGCGCTTGATCAGCGCCACCGCCTCGGCAATGCGCACCGGATCAGGCTCGGTGCGCGGGCGATAGCTGCGATGCGGACCGGTCGCTGGCTCAACGTAAGGTGCTGGATTGATCAGCACATCCTTCGGCAAATCGATCAGCACCGGGCCGGGCCTGCCGGTGCGCGCGACATAAAACGCTTCATGCACCACCCGCGCCAGATCCTCCGAGCGTTTGACCAGATAATTATGCTTGGTCGCCTGCCGGGTAATGCCGGTGGTGTCGGCTTCCTGGAACGCATCATTGCCAATCAAATGGGTCGGCACCTGGCCGGTCAGGCAAACCAATGGCACGGAATCCATTAGCGCATCGAGCAGGCCGGTGACCGCATTGGTCGCCCCCGGCCCAGAAGTGACCAGCACCACGCCGACCTTGCCGGTTGAGCGGGCATAGCCTTCGGCGGCATGTACGGCGGCCTGTTCGTGGCGCACCAGAATATGGCGGATCGCATTTTGCTGGAACAAAGCATCATAAATCGGCAATACCGCGCCGCCCGGATAGCCGAAAATAACCTCGACGCCTTGCGCCTTTAGCGCACGCAGCAAGGTTTCGGCTCCAGACATCATGATATTTGACACAGCATTCATCCAATGGGTTCACGGTTCGGGCCGATAGCGGTAGCAAGCGGGCCTCGCCGACGTCAACCTTGTCAATTAATAAGCGCGATGATTTCGCCGATGGTTCTTTCCAAAAATTGCGTAGAATCATCGATCCGCGCAGCGATCACCTGCGTGTAACGCGGGTCGGCCAATCGCTGATGGCGGAACCAGGTCATTTGCCGCTTGGTGTAGCGCGCCGTCGCCTCAATCGCCGCCCGCGCCGCCATCGGCAAATCGGTCAATCCCGCCAAATAAGCGCGCAATTCCGGCACCCCATGCGCGCGCAAGCCGGGCAAATCAGGCGGCAAATCCTGCGCGATCACCGCGCGCACCTCCTCAATCGCGCCAGAGTCCAGCATCAGCGCGAACCGGCGCTCAATCGCCGCGCGCAGCGCGTCACGCGGCGGATCGAGCAAAATCAATACCGGCCGCCAACCGCGCAACCCCTCGCGCGGCAAAGACTGCCAATGCGCTAAACCCTGGCCGGTGCCGAGCAACACCTCGACGGCCCGGGCGATGCGCTGCGGGTCCGACGGGCGCAGCTTTGCCGCCGTCGCCGGATCGCGCTCGGTCAAAAACCGGTGTAACCAAGCCGGACCCTGTTCGGCGAGCATCGCGCGCGCTTGCACCCGCGCTTCGGGCGCAAAATCCGGCACCGGCGCCAGGCCCTGGATCAACGCCTGCACATACATCCCGCTCCCGCCGCACAGGATCGGCTGATCGCATCCGGCGAGCAATTCAGCGGCTTCTTGGCGCCACCAGGCCGCATCGACCGGCTGATCGAGCCTGCGCACTCCGTATAATCGATGCGGCGCCGCTGCCTCATCGGCCAGGCTCGGTCGCGCGGTGATAATCCGCCAATCGGCGTAGCATTGCATCGCATCGGCATTGATAATGGTGCCGCCGATCCGCGCGGCCAGCGCCAGGGCCAAAGCCGACTTACCCGAAGCGGTGGGGCCAGCAATGATCGGCAGGGGCCTTGCTTGATCCGGCTCGGGTGCGCTAGCGGCTTTGATCATGAAATTTGTTATGGTTCTGGTGGCGGCGCGACACAAGATTGCGCTGACCGAGGCGATGGTGGCGCGGGTGCGCGCGGTGATCGCCGGGGGTGAGCCGGTCTGGCTGGCCCCCGACGAGGCGGCGGAAATCCCCTGCATGATCGAGCCGAGCCAGGCCGCCGTGCTGGCCGCGTTGGACCATCAACCCATCGATGCGCTGTGCGTGAAAGTGCGGGGGCGGCGCAAAGCCCTGCTGGTCGCGGATATGGATAGCACCATCGTCACCACCGAAACGCTCGATGAACTCGCCGCCGATGCCGGGCTGGGTGAGCAGGTGGCCGCGATCACCGCGCAATCAATGGCGGGCAGCGTTGACTTCACCACCAGCCTGCGCACCCGCGTCGGCTTGCTCAAGGGCCTGGATCTCGCCGCTTTGGAGCGCACCTGGCGGCGCACCGAATTTTCCCCCGGCGCGCGCGAACTGGTCGCGACCATGCGCGCGCATGGCGCCCTCACCGCGTTGGTCTCCGGCGGCTTTAGCTATTTCACCAGCCGCGCCGCCGCCGAGCTTGGTTTTGACCTCCATCGCGCCAATAGTCTGCTCGACGATGGCTCACGCCTGACCGGCGGCGTGCAGGAGCCGATTTTGGACCGCGATGCCAAACGCGCGGCTTTGGAAGAACTCGCAAGCTTGCGAGGCGTGCAGTTGCGCGCCACCCTCGCGGTCGGCGATGGGGCGAACGATTTGGCGATGATCGAGGCGGCGGGCGCCGGTGTGGCTTATCACGGCAAAAACATCCTGCTCGAAGCCGCCAAACTACGCATCGATTACGCCGATTTGCGCGCCTTGTTATTTATCCAGGGCTATCCTGCATCAGTATTTCGCAGTTAACGCCGCGCGATTTTACTTGCCTGACTGCCCGATCACGGGCACGCTGAGGGAATTCCGGCATCAGACCGGCTCATCGTGAGGGGAAATGTCATGGCCAGTGCATTGCGCGCAGAGATTCCGGTCACCGAACTCTTAAAAAATGATCCGAAAAACTGGGGCCGCTGGGGCGCCGATGACGAGGTCGGCGCGCTCAATTTCCTGACCAAAACCGAGGTGCTACGCGGCGTGCAAGCGGTGCGCCAGGGCAAAACTTTTACGCTCCAGGTGATGATGGGCCATCCGGGTGGCGATCCGGTCTGGCCGGGCCGCGCGCAGCCGGTGCGGGTGAATGTCATGGATAAGGGCCATTATCTCTGCGGCAAAGGCCCGGTCTTTCCCGGTCACGCGGAATATGCCGATGATATGCTGATCATGTACCTGCAGGGCTCGACCCAATATGACGCGCTCGGGCATGTCTGGTGCGATGATCAGCTTTATAATGGCTATGATGCGCGCACCACGGCGGGCAAAATGGAAAAAGCCAGCGTGCTGCCCATCGCCGAGCGCGGCATTGCCGGGCGCGGGATTTTGATCGATATCGCCCGGCATCGCGGCAAAGACGTGCTGGAACGCGGCGAAACCTTCACCCATCAGGATCTGCTCGCCGCCGCCAAGAGCCAAGGCGTGACCATCGAAAAACACGATATC
>JAJZEG010000016.1 GCA_021828605.1 Pseudomonadota bacterium
TGGATGATAGCCTGCCCGCCGAGCGGGTGTTGTACCGGTTGTTTCATGGTGAAGGGGTGGCCGCTGATCGGCCACGACCTTTGGCTTACGGGTGCCGGTGCTCGCGGGCACGTCTGGCTGAATTGCTCAGCGGGTTTGCGCCCGATGATTTGAACCATATGGCGATTGAAGGCACGATCACCATGACCTGCGAATTTTGCAATTTTGATTTCTGCTTCCCCCATGCGCTTGAGCCGACCGCAAAGGAGCCATCATGACCATCAATCGTCGCTTGTTACTGAGCAGTGTTGTTCTATTGCCGCTGAGCCTGGCTGCCTGTTCGTCGCCACCGGTGCCGACCAGTTTTGCACCGCTGACTTATCGGTATTTGCCGCCCATTACCCTGAAAGTTGCCAATATTCAGGTGCTTGACCGCTATGTGCCGAGTCCAGGGGCGGCGACGATGATTGCGCAAGCGCCCGAAGCGCCGGCGACCGCGCTGGCCAGCATGGCGGGGGACCGGCTGGTGGCGGACGGCGCGCCGGGGATTGCGACCTTTATTATCAAGCGGGCCTCGCTTAATCAGTTTGGCTCGGATTTGACCGGCACGTTGAGCGTGGAATTGTTGATCCGCACCAGTTCGGGTCAGCAGGTGGGCTTTGCCGAAGCCTCGGTCTCGCGCAGCGAACCGGCGCCGAGTGTCGGGTCAAGCCAAAAGCGGGTGCGCGCGGCTTTGTATCAGCTCACGACCGATTTGATGAATGATATGAATGTGCAGTTCCAATATCAGGTGCAGCGTAGCCTGCCCGATTGGGTGGGGTATAATGCAGGGGTGCCGCTGGGGGCGCCGCCTTCGTTACAGCCAGGGATGCAGCCGGGGATGCAGTCCGGGATGCCGCCGAGCGATCCGGGGATGAATGGGATTGCCGCCCAGCCATTGAGCGTGCCGGGCCAGTAATTGGGTTAGAGTGTTTCTCACCTGGTGAGAACACTCTACTCATATTTTGGCGAGCAATTTCAACCACCTGACTATAATCTGGCGATTCCAGTCAGGTGTTTATTGCTCTAGGCGCGCGGGTGGGCGGCTCGCCAGACTTTGAGCAGGCTTGCTTCATCGAGGGCGGTGTAGCGTTGGGTGGTGCTCAGGCTGGCATGGCCGAGCAATTCCTGGATGGCGCGCAAATCCGCTCCGGCGCGGAGCAAATGGGTGGCGAAGGAATGGCGCAGCGCGTGCGGGGTGGTGTGTTCGGGCAGGCCATAGGTTCGGCGGAAATTGCGCAGGCTGCGCTGCACCACGCCGGGATTGAGCCGCTTGCTGCGCTGGCCGGGGAAAATCGGCGCATCGGGCGCACGCGCCGGGTTGTGTGCGCGCCAGGTGGCGATGGCATCGCGCACCACGGCGAGAATCGGCACCAACCGCTGTTTGCCGCCTTTGCCACGCACCAGGAGCGGCGCGTCGGGGCTCGGCCAGTCGCGCCAATCCAGCGCCAAAGCCTCGCTGATGCGCAAGCCCGCGCCGTAGAGCAAGGCCATCAAGGCGGTGTCGCGCGCGGCCATTGGCCCGTCACCGACGTTCGCGACCAGATCGCGCGCTTGGGTTTCCTCCAACGCCCGCGCCAAGGGGCGTTTGGTGCGCGGCGTGCCGATGAGTTTAGCGGCCTGGTTGGTAATACCGTAGCGCCGGTCAAGAAAGCGGTAAAAGCCGCGGATCGCCGCCAGTTTTTTCGCGCGCGTGGCGCTGCCGATGCCTGCTTGCGCGCGGTCGGCCAAATAAGCGCGCAAATCCGCAGGGCTGAGCGTGGCCAGCGCCTGCGCATCGGGTTCGGCACCGAAATGGCGGGTGAGAAAGCCGAGAAACTCGGCAATATCACCGCCATAGGTGATCAGGGTCAGCGCCGAGGCGCGCCGTTCGCCGGACAGATAGGCGAGATAGTTTGTGCGGTAATCCGGGTTCGGCGCGGGTTCGGTCATGCGTTACAAATCGGGGCTACAAGTTTGGCCTATCGGCCATCGCCACCGGGTCGGTTGCGGCTTGATGGTCGCGAAAATGCGGCGAGGCGGCGACGAGTTCACGGGTGTAGCCGCTTTGCGGATCAGATAGCACCGCGCCCGCCGGGCCCATTTCCATCAACTGGCCGCCACGCAATACCGCGATGGTATCGGCCATATAGCTCACGGCGGCGATGTCATGGCTGATCAGAATATAGCTCAGACCGTCGGATTCCGCTAAATCCTTGAGCAAATTCAACAGCATCGCCTGGGTGGAGACATCGAGGCTGGAGGTGGGTTCATCCAGCACGATAATGCTCGGCTTGGTGGCCAAAGCGCGGGCGATGGCGATGCGCTGCGCCTGGCCGCCGGAGACCGAGAGCGGGAATTGGGTCATCATCCGCTCGTTCAGACCGACCCGGTTGAGCAGAGCGATGGCGGCGTTCCAGCGAGCGGCGGCGCCGCGCATGCCTGCGAGTTTCAGCGGCTCGGCGACGATATCGCCAATCCGCATGCGCGGGTTCAGCGATTCGCGCGGATCCTGGAACACAACCTGGATGCCGCGCCGCGCGGCGCGGCGATCCCGATGGGTCATGGTGGTGAAATCATGGCCATCGAGGATTACTTTTCCATGATGGGGGATCATTTGCAAAATGGCGCGGCCCAAGGTCGATTTGCCGGAGCCGGATTCGCCGACCACGCCCAGACATTGGCCGCGCCGGAGCGAAAACGAGATATCGCTGAGCGCGGTTAACCGGTCGCGCCCGCCAAACAGGCCGCGCATGAAGCTGGTGGCGCTGCGGGCGTAATCGACGCCGACTTTGTCGGCCTGCAAGGTGATCGGTGCGGTGGATTGGCTGCGGATGGCGGAGGGCTCGATCAAGGCCAGCGGTTCGGGGGTGATGTCGCGCGCCCGACGGCAGGCGAAGATTGTGCCGCCCAGCGTGTCGGGCGCGGGATAGGCCGCCTCGCACGCGTCCTCGCGATAGGCGCAGCGCGGGGCGAAGCGGCAGCCAAACGGGCGGGTTTCCGGGTCAGGCAGGTTGCCGGGAATCGAGACCAGGCGGGCCTGACCGAGACGCGGCACCGCGCCGAGCAGGGCTTGGCTGTACGGGTGGCGCGGCTGGTCAAAAAATGAGCGGGCCTGGCCCCATTCGACCGAGCGACCGGCATAGAGCACATGGACCTGATCGGCATGTTCTTCGACCACCGAGAGGTCATGGGTGATGAACAGCATGCCCATTTGCCGCTCGCGGCGCAGACGGCTGAGCAGCGCCATGATCTGGCGGGCAACCAGCAGATCAAGGCCGGTTGTGGGCTCGTCGGCGATGAGTAATTTCGGTGAACAGGCGAGCGCCATTGCGATCATCACCCGCTGGCGCATGCCGCCGGAGAATTGATGCGGATAGTCATCGAGCCGGTCGGCGGGGTTGGGAATGCCGACTTCGCCGAACAGTTCGAGGGCGCGGGCGCGGGCAACCCGGTCGCTCTCGCCGGTATGCAGGCGATAGACTTCGGTGACCTGGGCGCCGACGCGGGTTGAGGGGTTGAGGGCGGAAAGCGGGTTTTGGAACACCATGCCGATATCGCGCCCGCGCACCCGGCGCATATCGGCGTCGGAGAGGGCGGTGAGATCCTGCTCGCCGAGCAGGACGCGACCGGTGGTGGTGGCGCCGCGGGGTAAAAGTTTGATCACGCCGAGCGAGGCGATGGTTTTGCCCGAGCCGCTTTCGCCGACCAGAGCGGTCATTTCGCCGGGGGCGACGGTGAGGTTGATGTCATCGAGGATGGGCACGTTTTTGCCGCGACCGCGACGGAGTGCGACCGAGAAATGATCGAGGGTGAGTACAGCGTTCATGTCAGCGTCCCTCGCCCAGGCGGGCCAAAATCCCCTGGCCGATTAAATTAGTGGCGACGATCGAGGCGAAAATCATGATCGC
>JAJZEG010000006.1 GCA_021828605.1 Pseudomonadota bacterium
CGGGCATGCGCCCTGACGGGATCGGACGATCCGGCTCGTTAATGGCATCGACATGCCGATCAAACCAGTCATTGACCGCTTGGCTGGTGCCGCAGACCATTGGTCCCGCCAGCATCATTCCCAAAAGAATCTCGGGCCAGTGCGGGGCCAGCGGCACACCGGCTGACACCACGCCACAAATAAACGCCCAAATCGCCGCGAACCAGGTCACGGGTTTGAGGAGTTCAAGGCATGTTTTCAAACGCGGCAGGCGCATCCCCTGCCATGCAGTCAGATTCGCGGTTTCAAAGCTGATGTTCGAATTTTCTGAAACCGCCATTCAATCCCCTGTCAGTCTGCGCCAAGTGGGTCGGCGCCCATCATTCCATATCGACGCAACTTCACATAAAGGCTTTGCCGCGACAGCCCGAGCACTTCCGCAGCCGAAGCCCGGTTATCACCGGTCAAATTTAACGCGGCCTCAATCGAGAGTTTCTCGATCACCTCGGTGGTTTCACGCACAATATCCTTGAGCGAGAGCCGACCGATCAATTCGCCAATTTGCTCCAATGAACGGGGCAGTACGCGGCTGCCCGCGGGTGGGAGCAGCTCTTGGGCGGGCCGGCGACTAACATTGCGAATCGCGAAACCGAATGATGGCTTATCCGCATTCGCGACATTGACCGCCGAAATCTCAACATCGGTTTCGCCACCAAAACTATCACGCAGCGCCGTCGGGTATAATCGGATCGAACCATGTTCGCGCAAATTGGCCATCAGCACACCCAGATCGACGCCGGGGCGGCCGAGCCAGCGATCCAGCGATTCGCCCAGCGCCTGCTCCTCGGTGGCAATTTGCGCCATGTCCAAAAACGCCGCATTCGCCGACATCACCCGCCCATCCGCACCCGTCACCACGAAGCCATCCGGCGCGCTTTCGATCAGTTTGAGCAGTTTGGCCTTGCTGTCGGATAATAACTGACGGGGGTCCGAGGCGTTGACCGGCGCCAGACGCAGCAACACGCTTTGCTGGTCGCCCTGGCGGAATAAAAATCCGACGACATGCAAAGCATCAGCCTGTTCGCCACGCGCCAACGTGATGCGCACATCCTCTGCCCGGCCGCCCGCGCGTAATGTGGAGAGCAGGCCACTAAAGGCTTGGTCGCTGCCGGTATCGAGCAGATCGTCGAAAATGGCCCCGACCAGCCGTTCACCACCACCGAATAGTTTTTGCGCTGCCGCGTTGGCCTCGCTGACCCGCCGGGTTACCGCGTCCAAAATCAACACCGGCTCGGTCGACATTTGAAACAAAATCCGATAGCGCGTCTCGATCTGGCGCAGGCGCGCATAGTCGCGCTCCAGCGATTGCTGAACGTCGACCAAACGCTGTTGCAGCGCCGCCAACGGGCGTAAATCCCGACCGAACGCAATCGACTCGCCATCGCGACCCAAAGCGACGCGCGAAAATAAAATCGGAATATCGGTCCCTCGGGCGCCCGTATAATTGACGTGACGCGCCTGGGCCGATTGCTCGCCAACGGGTTGGTCATCATGGGCCGCGGCGACCAGAGCGTCGATTTTTGCGCGGCTTTCAACAGTAACGGTCGTGCGCCACGCTTTGCCCAACCAGCTCTCGGCCTGGACAAATTCCGCGGCAAAATTCTCGCTTTGGAACGCAATATCGCGAATCAGACCCTTCTGATCAATGATCAGCGCAATATCAGCCGCTGCCGCAATCAAGCTGGCGGCGCTATCGGCGCTCACATCGGCGAGCCATTTGGTCGGCGCCCGAAAGGCTTTCATCGTGTCGTACACTTTCAATCCCGAATTGACCCTTGCTGGAAACGGGGAGGGACGCCACGGGAAATGTGACATCGGTTTGCCACCGTCAACCATCCAGATCAGCGCGATGTGTCAATTTCTCGTAACATTGGCTCCTTGTGTCTTTTTTGCACAAAGTCGTTGGGCGAGAATCAAGGCCGCGTCGGCCGTGGGCGCATAGCCATCGGCGCCGATAAATTGCGCGCGCTCAGGATGCACATTGAACGCGCTGCCGCCGACCAGCACCACTAAATCGGGATTGCGGGCGGCGTGGCGGAGGGTGCGAATGGTCTCGGGCAAGCCGCGCAAAAACCGTTCTGCACTGACCGAAATCCCAACCAGATCATACCAATTATGACGCACCAGCAACAGCAGCCCGGAGCGCTTCACCTGGGGCGGTGAATCGACCTGCCAGCCTGCGCGGCTGAACAAATCATTGAGCATTGCCGCGCCAAAATTATGAGACTCGCCTGGCGCTGGTGTGATGAGCGCATTGTGACCCGCTACGGGCAAAGCAGGGCGTGCAGGGCAATGCGTCGCGGTGTCGCGCAATATTTGGTTGAGCCGGATCATACCCAGGCTGACCACCGCGAAATCACAGAGATCCTCGCTCCATAATTCACCGAGTCGGTTGGCGGCCGCGGCCAGCAATCCATGCATAAGCTGATCCCTGCCCACGCCCCGCGCGCTCAGCCCATCGGCCAAGGCTTGGGCATGCGGCAAATCATCGGCCAATAAAAACCCAACAAATATCTGTAAATCCGTTTCGGTGGGCAAGGGGCTTACCGGGTCGGGCGCCGTGTGCCGCGACCAGGTACCACGAAGCCGCGGCAGAACTTCGTGTTCAATCGCGGCTTCCAATAAGGCGGTCCAGGGGCGCACCGGCGCTGCCTGCGCTAAATCCGTCGCCGATGCGACCGCGGATCGCGGCGCCCCCGACTCTGTCGGCTTGGTTTCATCACCTGATGTCTGACTCGCATTACGCATCTGTCATCCCCATCACCTGGCCCATCACCTGGCCCATCACCTGGATCGAAGGGTGCGCTGAGATGGTCAAAACTGTCAAGCTAAATTGACGTAAATAAAGATTGACAGTTGGGCCAGCCGCGCAGTAGCCTTCCCTGGTCGCCATCGTGCGGCCGAGGAAACTCTGATGAATGTAAGTAATGCTTGGACTTTTTGGCATTTTTGCCTCCCGGTCACCGAAGTCTGCGAGGTCCGGCATGATAGCCGGTTTGGTACACAGATTTCGCCGTCTCACAACCTTAGCGAACACCTCGCCGCAACGGATGTCAAGTGATGTTTACAAGAGTCGTTGAGCGCCTGACCAGTACGGTTAACTGTTGCCCCTGGCAGGGTCACGCATATGGCATGAATCAGGGAATGACGCGGTCGACTCCAGCGCGGCGCACACTTTATCTTTACAGTCCCGAGGAACGACGTCGGCGCGACTCCACCAAATGGACCTTGGTTCAAGCCATCCTCGCCCCGGTGCAAT
This sequence comes from Pseudomonadota bacterium, assembly GCA_021828605.1. The sequence goes on from JAJZEG010000006.1 coordinate 3,299, forward strand.
TCCTGGTGTTTCTGATCAGCGCCGCCCTGGTGCTGCATTATCTGCTGTTCGGCAGCTTCTTGCTGGCCGCCACCGTCTCGGTGCTGATCAAAACCGCTTTGCTGCTCACCATCATGGTCACCGGCGCGATTTGGGAAAAAGCCGTGTTCGGCCAGTATTTATTTGCCCGCGCCTTCTTTTGGGAAGACGTGTTCTCGATGCTGGTGATCGCCCTGCACGCCACCTATGTGACACTCCTGATCACCGGCTGGGCCGATCCGCGCGCGCAGATGCTGGTGGCACTCGCCGCCTATGCCGCCTATGCGATCAATGCCACCCAATTCCTGATGAAATTGCGCGCCGCCCGTCTGGAAGCCCCGCAGCCGGGTCTCGGACATATCGCATGATGGATGGCTGCCTCGCCCCCGCATCTGCCCTAGCGCCTGCGCCCGCCATCATCCGCGAGCGCGGCCAACGCGAAGTGTTCTGTGGGCTCACCGGCATTGTCTGGCTGCATCGGCGAATCCAGGACGCGTTTTTTCTGGTGGTCGGCTCGCGCACCTGCGCGCATCTGATCCAATCCGCTGCGGGCGTGATGATTTTTGCCGAACCGCGATTTGCCACCGCGATC
>JAJZEG010000069.1 GCA_021828605.1 Pseudomonadota bacterium
CGTCTCGATGCGGCTGATCCGCGAATTCGGCATGTATGCCACCCCGATCAACTACCCCACCGTCCCCGCCGGCACCGAGCGTCTCCGCTTCACGCCGGGCCCCAAACATACCGAAGCGATGATGGATGATTTGATTATCGCGCTGAAACACATCCTCGCCGACGAACCCGGCATCGTCGCCGCCTGACCACCGCGTGCGAGAGCGCCCACCTTGCGAGAGTGCCCACCTTGCGAGAGTGCATGCGCCTCGCTATAGCGGCGCGATATGCCGACATAGCTCAGCGGTAGAGCAACTGATTCGTAATCAGTAGGTCCCCGGTTCAATCCCGGGTGTCGGCACCATCTCATTGATTGAGTGGCCCAGCCTATCCCGCGCGCGCCGCGTCGTTCAACGCGTCCCGCCTTTCGACAATGCCGTGATCAATGGGCACGCTACCGCGTCGCCACGCGCGCAATCCGCCACCAGCGTCGCCAAAACCGTCTGCATCGCGGTCAAATCGACAATTTTCGCCGCGATATCAGCCAAATGCTGGTTTGCCAGTAATTGCACCTGCGCGCAGGCATTTTCTTGAGCGTCGCCGAGGCTGAGTAAACTCCGCACCTCATCCAGCGAAAATCCCAACTCACGCGCGCGCCTGATGAAAAATATCCTGGCGATATCAGCATCGCCATAAACCCGACGACCATTCTCCGCCCGCTGCGCCCGCTGCACGATGCCCAGTTTTTCATAAAACCGGATCGCATCAATCCCACACCCGGTTCGGCGTGCGACCACCCCGATTGAGACATTTAAACCCATGCGAGCCCCCTTGCTCCTGGAGTAACTCCAGCATCCATAACCGGTCTCAGCCAACAAACCAACGCACTCTCCACCCCCATGACCGATCGGCACCCACCAATGCACCCGATCGCGCAGCGCGCAGCCATCGTCCCTGATGACATGAAGCGCCATATCGCCATCATCGGCAGCGGTGGGGCCGCGTTTGCCGCTGCCATCCGTGCTGTCGAAGCCGGGGCGCGGGTCACCATGATCGAACGTGCGCCGATCCTGGGCGGCACCTGCGTTAATGTCGGGTGCATCCCGTCAAAAATCATGATCCGCGCCGCTGAGATCAGGCATGATCAAGCCCATCATCGGTTTGCGGGCATCGGGCAATCCGAAACACCGCTGAATCACCCCGCCTTGTTAGCACAAATCCGCGCGACGGTTGATGCGTTGCGCCATACAAAATATGAAACGATTTTGCGCAACACATCAGAAATAACCCTGCTTCGTGGCTCAGCCCGCTTCGATGGCCCGCATCGCCTGCTGGTCACCGATGAAGCCGGTACCTGCACCAAACTAACGCCCGACCGGATTCTGATTGCCACCGGCGCAACCCCGATGATCCCCTCTATCCCCGGACTGGCCGGAACCCCTTTTTGGACCTCGACCGAGGCATTATTCGCGGACGCGCTGCCGACCAGCCTGATTGTGATCGGCTCGTCGACCATCGCCCTCGAACTCGCCCAGGCCTATCATCGGCTGGGCACGGCGGTCACCGTGCTTGCCCGCACAACATTATTATCGCGCAACGATCCCGCGCTCGGCACCGCCCTGCACGCCCTATTCGACGCCGAGGGGATCCGTGTGCTCGACAATACTCAAGCGCACGCCATCAGTTATCAAAACCATCAATTCTCTGTGGCACTCACCTCGCGCACCGATGCGCTAAACCTGATCACCGCCGACCATCTCTTGATTGCAACGGGGCGCGAACCCAACACCGCCCAACTCGGCCTTGATCTTGCTGGTATCGAGACCAACGCTACCGGCGCGATTATTGTCGATCCGCAGCTCCAAACCTCGGTGAACACCATCTACGCCGCCGGTGATTGCAGCACTATGCCGCAACTGGTTTATGTTGCTGCCGCCGCTGGCACCCGCGCCGCGATCAATATGACCGGCGGCAACGCAACCCTTGATCTCGCGATCGTGCCCACCGTGATTTTCACTGATCCTGCCGTCGCCTGTGTTGGCCTTGACGAAGCGCAGGCCGGTGCGGCGGGCATCAACGTCATCACCCGCCGCCTTGATTTGGATCATGTGCCGCGCGCCCTGGCCAATTTTGACACCAGCGGCTTCATTAAATTGGTGGCGCATGCCGAGTCCGGGCACCTGCTCGGCGCCCAAATCCTTGCCCGCAACGCCGGTGACATCATTCAAACCGCCGCTCTCGCCATCCGCTATCGCATGACCGTGCGCGATCTTGGCGACATGCTGTTTCCCTATTTGACCATGGCCGAAGGACTAAAACTCACCGCCCAAACCTTCAGTAAAAATATCGCACAGCTCTCCTGTTGTGCAGGTTAACTTCGTGTTATCTGATAGGAATTGACCCATGCTTTATGCTCCAACCCGCACCCTGCGCATCGCCTTAATGACGTGCCTGATTGCCCTGCCCTTCATCGCCCGCGCCGCACCACAGCATGCCCGCCTCGCACCCAACGCGTCGTTTATCAGCGCGGGAAAAACCATTTCTCTCGCCGCCTATCACGGCCACCCGATCATGCTCTGGCAGGTGGCAACCTGGTGCGGCAGTTGCAAAGCCGGATTGCGCGCCTTTGCCCGAAACCAAAAATTGATTGATCGCTCGCCAATTCGCATCATCGTGCTCCGCGATTACAAAAATGGCGGCTATCCCGGCATCAGCATCACCAAATTTGCAGCCCAAGTTGCACCAAGCCTGCTCGATGATCCCTATTTCGTTTTCGGAAATGACAGCAAAATCCTCTATCAACGCTATAATCCCAACCACGATATCGATATTTATGACCTGATCAACACCGATCATCAGATCACCCTGATCGGCTCAACCCCCTCGGCGACATTTGGCACCATCAAAGCCTTCATCAACGCCCCGCATCGACCATGAACCGAGCATGGCTGCGTCCGATCATCGATCTGCCGCTCGCAATCCGCCTGGCCGCCACCGATCAGCGCGCCCGGCTCTGGGGCCAAGCGAGTTTCCTGATCAGTTTGATTTTCTATTTGCTGGCCCTGCCTGCAACCGATACTGGCGGCATAATCGGCTTGGTATCGTTACGATTTCTGACCTGCGCCGACGCGGCATTGGCGCTATTGATGGCAAGCCTGCTCGGCCTCACGACGCCTCTCGGCCTGTATAGCATGCGCATCGGCGTCGGGGGGAAAACCAGCACATCCCTGATCGGCGCCATCCTCGCGGTGCTGCCAACCTTGCTCTGCTGCTCGCCGGTGCTGCCGCTGATCATCACTACACTCGCCTCAACCCTGCCCATCGCCGCCACCATCGGCTCACCGCTACAAGGCTTCATCGCGACCCATGAAGCCTGGATTTATGCTATCGCCGTCAGCGTGATGGGCTGGGGGCTTTATGCCAATGCGCGGCGGGCTCTATATTGCGCCTGCTGATTATCGCCCGCTGATTAACGCACGTCGTCATTGATCCAGATCAAAGAATAATTCCTCGTTTGGCCGCATAACCACACAGCGCCACTGAGGACCCGATGATCCCGATCTACCAAAACCGACGAACCAAACTGCATGCCGCCGCTTTGGCGCTGGGCATTGCCCTGGCATCGCCACAGATCGCCCACGCGATCCCGGCCTTCGCTGCTCAAACCGGCGAGCCTTGTTCGGCGTGCCATATCGGTTTTCCGCAACTCACCCAGTTCGGTCGTGAATTCAAGCTTGAAGGCTATATCGCGGGCGGAACCTTCCCGACCTTGAAAAACTTTGCCCTCATGTCGCAAATCGGCTTCACCCAGCTGCATGATAAAATCCCCGGCGGCCTAGCCCCCGGCTTCAAAACCAATGATGCCTGGACCGCCCAGCAAACCAGCCTGTTTTTCGGCGGCGCTATCGATGCGCATTTGGGCATCGGCGCCTTCATCCAAACCACCTATGACGGCGTCACCCACCAATGGCATTGGGACAATACCGACATTCGGCTCGCCCGACCCGGCACCCTGTTCGGCAAACCGCTCTTTTACGGTTTCACTTTCAATAACGCACCAGGCGTCTCGGATTTATGGAACACGCCGCCCAGCTGGGGCTATCCCTATATTGCCCCTGAATTGGCTCCCGGCCCGGTTGCAGAACTGCAAATCCCCGCTTTGGCCCAATCGGTTTACGGGTTCGGCGCCTATGGCGCGCTCAACCTGACACCCGAAAACATGATCTATACCGAGGCTGATCTGTATCAATCACTCCCCAACCGGCTCGGCACCGCGCTTGGCGTCGGCCCCGTCCCGCCGGTCGCCGGCGTAATCCCTTATCTCCGGCTCGCGCTCCAACATTCCTGGGGCACCAGTTCGCTGGAAATCGGCTCCTATGCGCTGTTCGACCGCCCCTACCCGCAAGGGGTAACCGGCGGTGCGACCGACCAGATCATCGATGTCGCGGCGGATTCGCAATTTCAATATATCACCGCGAAACAAGCTTTCTCGGTGCAGGCCAACCTCATTCATCAATCGCAAAACTGGCAAGCGAGTTATCCGCTCGGCCTGACCGCCCACCGCGCCGATACGCTGAATACGATCACCCTTACCGTCTCAGAGCTTCTGATCCAAAAATACGGCGTCACCCTCTCCTACAACCAGCTCTACGGCAGCGCAGACCCGGTGCTCTACGCCGCATCCCCGATCGGCGGCAGCGCCAACGGCAAGCCCAACACCATCAGCTATACCACCGAGCTTGATTATTACCCGTTCAATAATGGCGGCCCGAAATTTCTGCCCTGGTTGAACGCGAAGTTTTTTGTCGAAAACACCGTCTATCCCGTCTTCAATGGCGGCGTGCGCAACTATGACGGTGCCAGACGCAGCGCCCAAGCCAACGACGTTTTGTTCGCAGGCGTATGGTTGGCATTTTGAATTGATCATGTTTTTTCCTGCACCCAACCTAATAGGAGCACTCCAATGTCGTCACGCCTGACCCTGCCCATCCTCACCGCCCTCGTGACTTTGTGCCTCACCGCGACAGCCCTGGCTGGCGCTTCGCCGACCGGCAATGCCGTCAAAGGCAAAGCCATTTTCAGCGCCCAATGCGCGTCCTGCCACGCCGCCGCCGCTGGCCAAAACGGCATTGGCCCCAGCCTGTATGATGTGTATGGCGAACCCGCCGCGCACACAGCCGGATTTCAATTCTCGCCCGCGCTAAAAGCCGCGCATATCGTCTGGACACCAGCCGCACTCAACAAATTCATCACCAACCCACAGGCCGATATTCCCGGCACCAAAATGCCCTATATGGGCCTGGCCAACGCTCAAAAGCGCGCCGATGTCATCGCCTATCTCGCAACCCTCGGTGACAAGGATCACTAGGGCAACACTCTAAACCCTCTATTGACCAAAATTCGATTGACAATCGCTGGTCGAACGCCAACTTAAATGTTGGTCCTTCGAATTGATCGGGGCCATAGGATCAGCGATGTCGCATCAGCAAAACGGGCTCGGACGATCGCCAATCAATCTTTCGCACGCCATTATTCCGGGCCTTTGCGCTGGCTGCTCGGCGCGTAATATCGGCCTGTGCGATGCGTTGGACGACCAGGATCTGCATTTCCTGGCCAGTGTCGCAACCTCCCACATCCTGCAAAAAGGCCAGATCTTTATCGCGGAAGGCGATCAAGCCCAGCATTTTTTCAATATTAATCGGGGCACCGCCAAATTATTCAAGGATCTTCCCGATGGAAGACGGCAAATCACCGGCTTTGTCCGTGCTGGCGACTTTGTTGGCCTCGCCGCCGCTAACCAGTACGGCTTCACTGCCGAAGCAATCAACGCGGTGCAGCTTTGCCGGTTTGATCGCACCGAAATCCGTTCGGTATTCACCGCTTTTCCCGCCCTTGAACGCCGATTGCTTGATATCGCCTCGCACGAGCTGATCCTGGCCCAGGAGCAAATGCTGCTCCTCGGTCGCAAAACCGCCATCGAGCGCCTCGCCTCGTTTCTCTGGAGTTTGAGCAAACGCACCGCAATCAACCCGTCCGAGGCCGAGCCGCTCGACCTGCCGATGACCCGCGCCGAAATCGGCGACTATCTCGGCCTCACCATCGAGACCGTCTCGCGCGCTTTGACCCGCTTACGGCAGCAAAATATCATTGACGACCACGCCCGGCACAATGTTAGAATAATTAACTATAGCCGCTTATCTGCCCTCGCCAACAGCCGCTCCTGACCCCCATGAGCCCTCACTTTCTATTGATTCGGCGCCAATCAAACCGCCCTTCATGCCTCTTGTGCGATCTCGCATTGGCGCCCAAATCTTCGTCCGATTAATTCCTGGAGACCTGACCATGCTCAACCGACGCTCGCTCGCCACTCTGCTCGGCGGCCTTACCACGACCCTCACCGGCTGGTTCAGCCTCGGTGCGCCCACGGCCAGCGCCAATCCTCCAGGGTCAATGATGGGGGGCGGCATGATGAATAATCATGACATGCAAGGCATGATGTCGCACGATAATATGATGGGGCCGATGAAACTCGGCATGGAGCTGTTCGAGCGTCATGCCGAAATCAAGCGCGCCACCGATTACCTGCCGAACGGGATTATCGACACCACTATTTCCAGCAACCCGACCACTGCGAGCCTGATCAAGGCACATGTGATCGAAATGTATAATCGCCTCGCCCAAAACCACCCCTTCCCCTACCCGATGAGCCCCAGCGTCACCACCATGTTCGCTCACAGCACCGCCTATCACCGGAGCTACCGGCTGCTGCCCGATGGCATCGAGGTCACCGAAACCTCGTCGGACCCAGCCATGGTGAAAGTGATCTATGCTCACGCCAAAGAACTCGACCGCTTCGCTAAGGAAGGCATGCCAGCAATGATGCGCGGGATGATGGGCCAAAAACCAAACGGCCCCGCAACCAAACCCCGTTCGTTACCGTCCAGCCCCCACGACACTCAAACGTGATCGTCCCGTCCGCATTCTCGCAGCAAGGTCCATTGACCGTCACCGCGATTTGATATCATATTTTTGGAATATATTGTTCTCCGTTGGGAGTTGGTCATGGATCATCGCGCGGCCTTCCATATTGCCTGGAGCGTCTCTACCATCATGGCGATGGGCTTGGCCCTGGCTGCCGCCCCCTTCGCTGCGGCGGCACCACCATCGCTCAGCCATGCGACCGTCCATGGCAAATACCTGTTTAATCACGATAAATTTGGCGGCGTGCGCACCTGCTCGGCCTGCCATATCAATAACGGCACCACCAGGGGCCGCCTGCCGAATGGCGCCAGAATTCCGAGCCTGATCGGTGTCGCCGCCCAATTCCCGCGCCGTAATCCAGTAACCCATGATAAAATCACGCTGGAGCAGCAGTTGGTGCATTGCATCACCGGCGGGCTGCAAGGCAAAGCCCCTGCCGCCAACAGCCCGCAAATGACCGATCTGATCGCCTATCTCAGCTCATTGTCAAAAGCGGCAGCGATGGGCAGCTAGAGCCGGATGACATTTAATGGAATCACCCTGTGATTCCATTAAATGTCTGAATCCGCCTCTGCAATATGTTTAGAGGGCGATTCAGACATAAGGATAACCCGCTTGCGGGTTATCCTTATGTCATCGCGCTCTAGGCCAAATAGCCACGCCGCTTTATGCCCGGATCACCGACACTAGTTGAAAAATTCCTAATGGCGGCATGGAAATCACTGAGGGCGCGGGCATCTGCGCGCTCGCCGCCTCAGGAAACAACCGATCCAGGGTAAAATCCGGATGCCAGCCCAAACTCCGCGATGCGGGCGTCATCACCCGCTCGATCCAGCCGCGCAGCCCATAATCAGTCGCGAAATGATTAACGAATAAAATCAACCCACCCGGACGCACCACCCGTTGCAACTCCTGCGCCAGGGCCAGCGGATCGGGCACCACCGAGGCGACAAACATCGCCACCGCCACATCGAATTGCCCGGCCTCGAAACCCGTATCCTGCGCGTCGAGTTCCAACAACGCGGTAACATGCTCCAACCGCTCCCGTCGCACCCGGGTGCGGGCCCGCTCAAGCATATCGGACGATAAATCAATGCCAATAATCCGCTTATCCCGCCGATAGAGCGGCAAAGCGAGCCCGGTACCCACCCCCACCTCAAGCACATCCGCACCCGGCGCCGCATTCACCGCAGCCACCGCCGCCGTCCGCGCCCGCCGCGAGATCGCCCCGAACGCCGCATCATACACCCCGGCCCAGCGCCGATAGGCCTGCCTGACATCATCCGCATCCATCGCGTGGCGCGATATTTCGCGCTCGCGCACGCCTACGCTTTCGCCCATGCAACTCCTTTTCGGCGCACTCTCCCTGCGCCTGAAAGTATTTTCCGATCCAAGCGGATCGGATGGCCCTGCGCCCGAAAGCGAATGGAATGCTCTATCGGTTGGTCAAGCGAGCCGCACTGGCCATGATCAATCAAGCGCCATAATCGACCAGAACCGCCTTTCGCGCCAAAGCCAGCTCTCTGTGTGCAAGAGACCAGACAACAGTGCAAGCGCCGCAGCGCCACAAGCCTGATCGAATTGGTTCGATCCAGCAAGCTCTCGCTTCATTTTACCATAAAAATCAATGTTATAACTGCCTGGTCGCCTGAAATTCACCGATGAATTTCAGGCGCAAGACATTAGGCGGCAATCAAGCCGCATCGCTCCGCCGGTCGCGCACCCGCACATAGGCAATCTCGGCATGCGGGGCGCAATAAGGCTTACCCGTCAAAGCCGGACCATCGCAAAACCGAAAATCCGCCGTTCCCGGCTCGCCGATCGGCCAACAGCACACCGATTGTCGGGGCATCGGGGTTGCGCGTGACACCAAAGCCGGCGCCATCACCCGGCGCGGCGGAATGGGGCTGGCCATAACCGGTTCTCGCCGCACATCCGGCATCGTCGGCTCCGACCGGACTGGCGCACTGATCGCCGGTGCCGCCCATTGATCATCCATCACCGCGTCGTCAATCAGCCCATCCCCCCTGAGCGCCCCCCTCTCGGCACGCGCTCGCTCACCAACAGGACCACCGGTTGGGGTCAAAGGCGGCAGAGTCGGCCCGTGAACCCGGCGCGGCGGTGCCACCCGACGCGGACCAGCCTGCGCCCCATCCCGCCGGATCGGCGAAGGCCGCGCCTGCAAATCCAACCGATGCGCCTTGCCGACCACCGCATTTTTCGAAATGCCGAGCCGTCGGCCGATCTCCGCCGTCGTCAGCCCCTCGCTCCATAAATTGCGCAACCGGGTGACCAGTTCATCAGACCATTCCATGCTCGGCTCCTTTTCTACACCAAATACGGTATAGCAGAGCCCGCTAATCCTCAATATATAGCATCGGTCCGCAATGCAGATTTCTGTGGAAAACTACCCGTCTTGCTCATTTAATGCTCTCATTGGCAAAATCGCCCCAAAAATCGCGCCGCCGCAGCCAGCCGGTCCGGTGATCCACCAACACCCGGCACCAATCGGCTCCCGCATCACAATGGCGGATCACCCCGATCACGCCTTTGTCCAGATACGCGACCGGACGCCCATTGGCCGTTGGCTGCGTGCGCATAATATGCCGTCCGCCAGTCACAATGAGCCCACGGGTGCCATGCAACAGCGCCTCATGGATCCAGCCGGTTCCGCCATCGGGCAGCAACACCTTGCGCCAGACATTAAATTCGCCAATCACCTCGACCGGCATATTGCGCCAGTGATAATCCCACAAAATCGGATAGCGAAACCCCGGCCCCGCCCGCACATAGGCCTTATTCGAGGCCAGGCTTTCAAAGCGCGGCACCGGCCAGCCGGTCGATTTGCCAATCCCCGGTCCCGGCCCGAGCCCCACCACCGGCGCATGCCATCCCGCCACCACCACCATGAGCAGCGCCAGGCCCACACCGCGCATCGCCGCGCGCTTACCCATCCACACCTCCACCACATACCGCGCACGCGGAATTACGCGGGATCGAAATTCGCCGAAACTGCATATCCAACGCATCCCACAGCAGCAAAATCCCCGCGAGCGAGGTACCAATCCCCACAATTTCCTTAATCGCCTCACTCGCCTGCATCACCCCCAGCACCCCGGTCACCGGCCCCATGACCCCGGCCTGCGAACAGCTCGGCACCAACCCGTCGGGCGGTGGTTCCGGGTAGAGACAGCGATAGCACGGGCAATGCGAGCCTTGATGCGGCTTGAAGGTCGATAATTGCCCCTCAAAGCGCAAAACCGCCGCCGAAACCAGGGTTCGTTTCGCGCGCACGCATGCATCGGCCACCAAAAACCGGGTCGCGAAATTATCGGTGCCATCCAGCACGATATCATAATCCCCGACCAACCGATCAACATTGCCGCCATCAACCCGGCAAGCCATCGGCTCAACCCGCACCAAATCATTCACCGCCGCAATCGCGATCACCGCCGATTGCGGCTTGGCCATGCCAATGCGCGCGCCACTATGCGCAATCTGGCGCTGCAAATTCGACAACTCGACCTGATCATCATCGATCAAGCCAATCCGCCCCACCCCCGCCGCCGCCAAATAAAGCGCCGCCGGCGAGCCAAGTCCTCCCGCACCGATAATCAACACCGAAGCCGCGCGCAGCAGCGCCTGCCCAGTGCCACCGACCTCCTTGAGCAAAATCTGTCGGGAATAACGCTGTATTTCTTGTTCCGAAAAATCCAAATCCATTCGTCTGGAATCGCACTCCCGGTTGGTATAATCAAGAGCCGGTTGTGCATCAGCAAGTCGGGACCACACCCTTGATCACCCGCCCAATAAAAGGCAGCCTCGCGCCATGTCATCCCCCGATCCCCCAACCGCCAAAACCGACCAAGCGACCGGCGCTCTGGTGCTGTTCTCCGGCGGTCAGGACAGCGCCACCTGCCTCGCCGACGCGCTGGCCCGGTACGACCGGGTTGAAACCATCGGCTTTCGCTACGGCCAGCGCCACGCCATCGAAATCGAGTGTCGCGGCCCGCTGCGCGCAGCGATCATCGCCACCTCACCCTTCGGCCACCGGCTCGGCGCCGATCATGTGCTTGATATCGAACCCGCCCTCGCCGCCCTTGGCGCCACCGCTTTGACCAGCGACATGGACATTACCTTCGGCGCAACCGGCTTGCCCAGCACCTTTGTGCCCGGTCGCAACCTGCTGTTCCTCACCTATGCCGCCGCTCTCGCTTACCGGCGCGATTTGCAGTCCCTGGTCGGTGGCATGTGCGAAACCGACTATTCCGGCTACCCTGACTGCCGCGCCGATACGATGCGCGCCATGCAATCAGCACTCAGCCTCGGCCTCGACCGACCGATCCTGATCGACACGCCTTTAATGTACCGCGACAAGGCCGCCACCTGGCAACTCGCCGCCGCACATGGCGGTCCCGCTCTGGTCGAGGCCATCCGCGTGCTCTCGCATAGTTGCTACCGGGGTGATAGAGAAACTTTGCACGATTGGGGCTATGGCTGCGATAATTGCCCCGCTTGCTCATTGCGCAAAGCGGGCTGGATGCGCTATCGAAACTTTCCGGCGTGCGAAACCGACTGATAGAAATTGCATCCGTTCTATGGTAATTTTCGTATAAACGGTTGTATAGCGTGCCGCACGAGAGTCTGATCGTTTGGAATTGACGCGTTGATCAGCCTCGCACTCTGGCTACCTGCCCGATCTCGGGCGCATCGATCTGCCCGCTCACGGGTTAATGGCGCGACAAGAGAATGGATCTGACGTATCATGAAGGCGATTAATTCCATCCGGATGGGTGGGTGCGACGTTCTACCCCTGGTGGAAGGCGGCAAAGGCGTCGCGGTCTCCAACGGGCTTTCAGCCGGTCATTGGGCGGCGTCGGGCGGCGTCGGCACGATCAGCGCGGTCAATGCCGACAGCTATGATGAAAGTGGCACGCCGATCCCGCAGCTTTATCATGGCCGCACCCGGCGTGATCGTCATGAGGAATTGATCGCCTACGCCATTAAAGGCGGCATCGCGCAGGCCCAACGCGCCCACGAATCCTCCAACGGTCAAGGCCGGATCAACGCCAATATCCTCTGGGAAATGGGCGGCGCCGAACGGGTTGCCACCGGGATCCTCGAAGGCGCCAAGGGCCTGATCAACGGCATCACCTGCGGTGCGGGCATGCCCTATCGCCTGTCGGACATCGCGGCGAAGTTCAACGTCCATTATTATCCGATCATCTCCTCCGCCCGCGCCTTCAACGCGCTCTGGCGCCGCGCCTATCATCGGGTTTCCGATTTGCTCGGCGGCGTGGTCTATGAAGATCCCTGGCTGGCGGGCGGCCATAACGGCCTGACCAACGGCGAAGACCCGACCAAGCCGGAAAGCCCGCTGCCGCGGGTGCTGGCCTTGCGCAAACAAATGCGCGAATTCGGCCTGGACAATACCCCGATCATCATGGCCGGCGGTGTCTGGTGGCTCGAAGAATGGCAGGATTGGATCGATAATCCCGAGCTTGGCCCGATCGCTTTTCAATTCGGCACCCGCCCCTTACTGACCCAGGAAAGCCCGATCAGCGATGCCTGGAAACAGCGCCTGCTCACCTTGCAGGAGGGCGATATTTTCCTGAACCGCTTCTCACCCACCGGGTTTTATTCCAGTGCGGTGAATAATGAGTTTATCGGCGATTTGCGCGCCCGCTCTGAGCGGCAAATCCCTTACACCACCGAAAGCGTGGGCGAACATACCGCCGAATTGCCAATCGGCCCGCGCCAACGGATCATTTACGTAACACCTGGCGATCTCAGCCATGCCCGCGCCTGGATCGCCGAGGGTTTCACCGAAGCGTTGCGCACGCCCGATCAAACCATGGTGTTCGTCACCCCCGCCGCCGCCGAAGAAATCCGGACCGATCAGGTCAATTGCATGGGTTGCCTGTCGCATTGCCGCTTTTCCAACTGGTCGCAGGAAGGCCCTGATTTCGACAATGGCAAAAAGGCCGATCCGCGCAGCTTCTGCATCCAAAAAACCCTGCAAGACATTGTCCACGATCATAATAGCCCCGGCGCTGTCGATCATAATCTGATGTTCAGCGGCCATAATGGCTACCGGTTTGCGCGCGATCCGTTTTATTCCAATGGCTTCATCCCTTCGGTGAAGGAACTGGTCGAACGGATCATGACCGGGCGCTGATCGCTTGCTCATCACCCGATCATGGTCTCTCATCATGATCGGGCGTAGGGTGTTGCCTACCATCAACGCGCCACATTCTTGGTCGATGAGCCATAATTGTGTACCCCATGAATAATCGCCTGCGGCAGACCCCTCAGTTTTTCTACACCACAGCGTCGCTGCCCTGCCCCTATGTCGAGGGACGGACTGAGCGCAAAGTGGTGACGGATCTGGCTGGGCTGAATGCCGATACCCTGCATGACCGCCTCTCGCATGGCGGCTTCCGGCGCAGCCATAATATCGCCTACGCCCCGGTCTGCCCCGGCTGCCGCGCCTGCATCCCGATCCGGATTCGCACTTCGGCCTTCACCCCGAGCCGCACCCAGCGGCGGATTGCTGCCGCCAATGCCGATCTGCACGCCTATGAAATGCCCCCGCGCGCCACTGGTGAACAGTTTTTGCTGTTCCAACGCTATCAGCGCACCCGCCATGGCGAGGGCGATATGGCGGCGATGAGTTTTTACGACTACCGCGCCATGGTCGAAGACACCCCCATTGAAACTTGGCTGGTTGAGTTCCGCGACAAGGAGGACCGCCTGATCGGCGGTTGCCTGACTGATCGGCTTACCGATGGCCTCTCCGCAGTCTATTCCTATTACGCCCCTGAATTGCCGCGCCGTTCGCTCGGCACCCAGGCGATTCTCTGGCTGATTGCCCGCGCGCAGGAGCTTAACCTGCCTTATGTTTATCTCGGCTACTGGGTGCCAGACAGTCCGAAAATGGCCTATAAAGCCAGCTTCGGCCAGTCCGAGATTTTGATGGGGAATGTCTGGATTCCGCTCGACCGTGGCGCGCAATTCGCCACACCCATCACCCACCTCCCGCTCGCGGTGCCTGGCGCACCGATGTCCACCACTTAGCCTTGCTTCAGGAGTTCACCGATGCTGCATAAACCACCCGCGATAACGCGCCCGGCGCCCACCGCCGCCAAACCGATCTATGTCCATATGAACGGCGCCAATATGTTTCTGGAGCGCAGCGTCTTCGCCGCCCCCGGCCAAAAAGTGATTTTCGTCAATGAAGATACCGGCGGCCACACCATCATTGGCTACAATCCGGCAACCGGCGCCACCAGCAAGCGCTTCGAAGGCGTGGTCGATGGCACCAAGGGCGCTGGCCATAAAATCGCCACCTACAGCATCAGCTTCAAACATCAGGGCATCCATGATTATTACTGCTCGGTCCATGCGCTGATTGCCAAAGAACCCGGCAATCGCTACGCCGCCAAGGTCCGCCCCGGCGTACACGGCTTCGGCGACCCGATGGCGGGCCGTATCATCGTCACCACCGACAAGGCTTTGCTGGCCCAAAACCCGAAAACCACCAGCGAAAAAATTCTGCCTAAATATTTCGGGGGCTAAACTCAACCTTTGTTAGCGCATCGCAACTTGCCCTGAGGCGCGTGCGCGCAGTCGCGCCGGATCGCGGATCAAAATCCGCCCCGGCGCGAGCGTAATCAACCCGTCCGCTTCAATCTCGCGCAATTTTCGGTTCACCGTCTCGCGCGCCGCCCCCACCACCCGGGCCAGTTCAAATTGGGTAATATCAACCCGCGCGCTGCCGCGCTGCTCTACCATCAACGCCAAATGCCCGATAATCCGGCTCTGCACATCCTGAAACAACAGCGCATCGAGCTGCGCTAAGGTCGCGCGCAATCGCCAACAAATAATCTCAATCACCCGCCGCGCGAATTCCCCATCGCGCGCCAGCACCTCCAACATCGCCGCCCGCTCAATCACCAACAGCCGCCCATTGGTCGCCGCAACCGCATCGGCACTGCGCGGCTTGCCATCGAATAACGCAATTTCCCCAAATACCGAGCCCGCCAGCAGCCGGTTCAATACCTGATCATCGCGAAGCTCGCCGGGCAGGATAATCCTAACCTCGCCCGCCAAAATCACCATCATCGAAACGCCCGGATCCCCGCGCTGGAACAAGGTTTCATCGCGCCGCATCACCCGCTCGCGCGCGCAGGACAGCAGCACGTCAAAATCATGCGCACTGAATGATCCAAACAACTCGGTCCGCGCCAAAATCTGCCGCGCATCACGCATCGCCCCACTCATTGGCCTACCCCGATCCTGATCGCCGCCGCTCAACATCCACCCACACCCCTTACACAAAAAAAAACCGGCTCCGCAACGCGGAACCGGTTTTCTTCGAAATCAAATCCTGGTCGCGTCGCTCGCCTGACGCTCCAATTCTTCGCCGTTTTTATCGCAGGAGCCCCAACCAACATCACATTGGCTCGGTAAATATCGTCGCCGCGCATGCCCCAACCAGGCACTCATGACGCGGCTAACCCAATCTCAAAACCGTCCAACACCTCCGGTGAACCAGAACCCGCCAATCAGCAAAACCGCCAGCACAAACGGCCATAGATCGGCAAGGCTCCAAAAGGGCGGCGATTTATGATCAGCGCCTTCACGATGTTCTGAAAACTCAACCACTTGCCCCTCCTTTCGGTTATTCGGCTTCATCCCGATAACCATTAATTAGGGCAGGTAATCCCCCCTACCA
>JAJZEG010000130.1 GCA_021828605.1 Pseudomonadota bacterium
GGTGACGTCCCAGGGGAAGTTGTTGCGTTTGGCGAGGTTGATTTGCAGAGCGAGGTGGCCGTTGGAGAGTGGGCCGATGATGAATTTGGTTTTCAGGCGGGTGAGGCCTGCGCTGCTATCGGGCCAGGGGTCGAGCTGGTGCCAGAGCTGGACGAGTTGGGTGCAATCGGCGTCGGTGAGCGGGGGCAGGTTGTGGCGGCGGGCGATCTCGATCAGGGCGTCGCGGTGGAGGTCATCGAGGATGGTCCAGGGGATGGCGCCGCGGCGGACGCGGTCCATGGCGGGGCGGTAGGCGCGGCGCCAGGAATCGGTGATATCGGCCCAATCGGCGGTGAGGCCGCGCAGGGCGCCGAAGCGCTCGAGGCCAGCGATGATGCTGGAGCGCCAATCGACCAGGGTGCCGAAGACATCGAACAGGATGGCGCGGGGTTGGTGCATGGTTTAGCGGCCGATCAGGAGCAGGATGACGACCAAAGCGATGGCGACGGCCTGGAGGGCGACGCGCAGGCGCATGAGTTTGTTCTGGCGGCGCGGATCGGCGCCGGTGGTCATGCCGACGGCGCCGAACAGGAGCACGACGACGACGGCGATCATATCAAGCCCGAGCAGGACGAGGAGGAAATCATGCATGGGGTGGATATAGGGGTGGCTTTGGGTTGCCGATAGGGGTGTGGTTGACATTCGGGGCGCGGGTGGCCTTGTTCGGGGGATGAACAGAGTGCGTGGATTAGTGATTTTGTTTTTGCTGCTGGCATGTCCGGTGCTTGGTCAGGCGGCGGGGTTGCCGGGACTGTTCGCGGCGGCGACGCAACCAGCGGCGAAACCGGCGGCGCCACCTGTGACGCAGCCAGCGGCTGGGTTGAGTGCGGCGCAACTGACCGCGGCGATTGGGACGTTGCAAAACCCGCAGCAGAGGGCGGCGTTGATTGCGACCTTGGAGGCAATGCGCAGCAAGGCTGAGGCGCTCCAGGGACAATCAACGACGGGAAAACCAGCGCAGGCGCAGGCGGCAACGAAGGCGGCGACGAAGGCGGTCCCGGCTGCTGCGGTCAAGAGCAGCAAGGCGGGGTCGGGCGGGGTGTTGGGTGTACCGCAGGATATGCTTGCCGATGCCGGGCGGGTGGCCGGGCGGCTGGCGCATACATTGCGGGCGGCGACCGATGTCGGGTTGCTGGTGCATTGGGTGCGGTTTGTGCTGGGCGATCGATGGCTGCGCACGGTGCTGTTGGCGACTCTGGGCCGACTCGGGGTGGTGATGGCGGCGGCGTTGGTGGTTGAGACGATGGTGGTGATGCTGTTGCGCCGACCGATGGCGGCGTTGCGACGCGGTGCGTCGCCGGCGTTGCTGCAACCCAGCCTATCGGGGTTGGAGGCCGCCGAGGCGGGTGAGACCGAGCGGCGTGGGCGGCAATTTTCGCTGCGCGCCTGGTTGCGGCGTTTACCCCGGTCGTTGGCGGCGTTCGGCCTCGCGTTGCTGCCGATCATTGCGGTGGCCTTGGTCGGGCTTGGGTTTCTGGCCGAGGGTTTCGTTGCCGCCGCCGTGCCGCGTCTGGTGGTGACCGCGGTGCTGGAGGCTTATTTGGTCTGCCGGTTGGTGCTGGAGCTGGCGCGGCTGGTGGTGGCGCCGCAAGCGCCGGAATTGCGATTGGTGCCGCTCAGCGATCATTGGGCAGCGTGGCTGGTGATCTGGCTGCGCCGGTTGATTGCGGTGATTGCGTTCGGGGTGGGTGCGGTGCAGACTGGCACGGTGTTCGGCCTGTATTCGGCGGCGACGGCGGTGCTGCTCAAGCTGATTTCGCTGGTGGTGCATTTGATGCTGGCGGTGATGGTGCTGCAGGTGCGCAAGCCGGTGGCGGCGGTGATCCGCGGGCAGCGGCGCGATGGCGGGGTGGTGACCAGCCTGCGCGCGACCATTGCTTATACCTGGCATTTATTGGCGTTGTTTTACATTGTCGTGCTGTGGGTGGTGTGGGCGCTGGGGGTGCCTGATGCGTTTACCATCATGCTGCGGGTGGTGGGGGCGGTGGCGTTGGTTGCGGTGCTGGCGCGCGGAGCGACTTATTTAGTCGGGCGGACGATTGATGCGGCTTTTACCGAGGAATCGCGCTGGCAGGCTGCGTATCCGGTGCTGCATAAGCGGGCGCAAATTTATCGCGGCTCGCTGCGGGCGGTGGCGGGGTTTGTGATCAGCGTGCTGGCGCTGTTGCTGATCCTGCAATTTTGGGGTTTGGGCGTCTTGGGGTGGCTGTTCAATGCGCCGACCGGCCAGCGCGTGGGCGGAGCGGTGATGACGGTGGCTGTTGCCGTGCTGGCGGCGTTGATCGTGTGGGAAATTGTCAATGCGGCGATGGATGGGCATTCTGAGCGGCTGATAAGCCAGGGCCGGGCCGGGCGGGCGGCGCGGTATCGCACCTTATTGCCGATGCTGCGCACGAGCTTGCTGATCGTGCTGGTGGCGATCACCGCTTTGGTGGTGCTGTCGGCGATCGGGGTGAATGTGACGTTGCTGCTGGGCGGCTTGTCGATTTTCGGCCTGGCAATCGGGTTTGGCTCGCAAAAACTGGTGCAGGATATCATCACCGGGCTGTTTCTGCTCCTCGAAGATGCGATGCAGGTGGGCGATTGGGTGTTGCTCGCCGGGATTGCGGGCACGGTGGAAAAATTATCGATCCGCACGATCCGGCTGCGCGGCAGCGATGGCTCGTTGAATATCATCCCGTTCAGCGCGGTGACTTCGGTGACCAACAGTTCGCGCGATTTCGGCTATGCGCCGATCAATCTGGGCGTCGGGTACAAGGATGATCTGGATAAGGTGCATGCGGTGATCCATGAGGTGTTCGAGAGCATGACCGCTGAGCCGACCTGGCGGGCGCAGATTATCGGCGATATCGAATTATGGGGGCTCGATCAGTTCGGCGCGTCATCGGTGGTGATTACCGGGCGGATCAAGACGCCTGCGGGCAAGCAGGCGGCGGTCAAGCGCGAGTTTCAGCGGCGGGTGAAATTGCGCTTCGATGCCGAGGGGATTGAGATGCCGTATAATTATCAGAAAATCACCATTGATCCCGAGGAGTTCAAGGCGGCGTTCGGTGCGTTGTCGCGCCCAGAGATCCGCGATCCCCACGAATAGCTGATCCGATCTGGGGGTACTATCGGCGGACGCGCGAAGGATTATACCGGACCAATGGTTCAGGCGGCGGAGCGAAATGATCGAGGAGCGGTGACGCAGCAATTGGGCGCGTCGGGCTTTGCGTTTGTGCAGGCCGATGATTTTGATCGGATGCTGCCTGCTTATGTGCTGACCCCGGAAAGCTGGGACGCGTTTGCGGCGAGCTGGGATAATATGCCGGTTGATCACTATATGGCGGATGGTGGGCGCTATCGGCGGCGGCGGTTCGCGGTGTTTACCGCAGCAATCGGGCAGAACATCGAGCGGGCGGCGCATCAGCCGCATTATCAATCGCGCGATTATAATAATTTGAATGGCGGGGTGGAGCGCTGGTTCGCGCCGATGGCCGATGTGGTGGGTCAGGGCGCGTGTTTTCAGGCGCTGCTCACCCTCACCCGCTCGCTGTTCGAGGCGGTGTCGGGCGCGCAGAATTGGCATATCGAGGCCCATCAGTTTCGCATCGAAACCGGTCCCGATGGCACGGGGATGCCGACGCCCGAGGGGATGCATCGCGATGGCGTGGATTATGTGCTGGTGCTGATGGTGCGGCGGGCGAATATCGAGCGGGGCACCACCACCATCCATGATTTAGAGCGGCGCAATCTGGGCGAGTTTACCCTGGTGCGGCCACGCGATGCGGCGTTGGTGGATGATCGGCTGGTGTTTCACGGCGTGACGCCGGTAGTGCCGGTGGACCCGCTTTTGCCCGCTTTTCGCGATGTTCTGGTG
>JAJZEG010000018.1 GCA_021828605.1 Pseudomonadota bacterium
CCTGCGACCGATGGCGAGCAGCAGACGGTCGAATGGGAGGGTGATCGTGGTGTCGTGATGGTGGGCTTGCAGCGAAAAGGCGCCGTCATGGTTCAGCACGGCGATGGCGCGATGGTTGGTGAGCACGGTGACGCCGTCGCGGTGCAGGAGCGTCAGCATGGCGGCGGAGAGCGCGTCATCCTCGCGGGTGAGCAGCCGGTCGGTGACGTCGAGCAACGTGACCTGACTGCCGAGTTGGGCGAAGGCTTGTGCCATTTCGCAGCCAATCGGGCCGCCGCCGATGATGACGAGGCGAGCGGGTAGGGCATCGAGATCCCAGAGGGTTGCCGAGGTGGCGTGCGGGCAATCGGCCAGGCCGGGCAGATCAGGGATGATCGGCTCGGCGCCAGCGGCGATGATGATCGCGCGGCTGGTCAGGGTTTCGCCGTTGATGTGCACTTCCCAGGGCGAGGTGATGACGGCGTGGCCGTGGCGGACATCGACGCCGAGCGATTGGTAGCGGGTGATGGAATCATGCGGCGCGATGGCGGTGATCGCGGTTTGCACCGCCGCGCGGGCGGAGGTGAAATCAGCCCCGGCGCGGGCGGCGTGCAGCAGGGCTTTCGAGGGGACGCAGCCGGTATTCAGGCAATCGCCACCCATGGCACCGGTTTCAATCAAAGTGACTTGGGCGCGCAGGGTGCTGGCGACATAGGAGGCGACCAACCCGGCGGAACCGGCGCCAATGACGATGATATTGCGATCAAAGCGTTGCGGGCGGGTGAATTTGGCGGTGCGGCGGCGGGTGGTGAGGGCGTTGCGCAGGCGCGGGGCGGCGATGGGTAGGGCTGCGAGCAGCAACAGGCCGATCAGCAGATGCGGGGTGAGGATGGTGCCGTGCTGGCCGAGTGTGGCGAGGCTGGCTCCGGCATTGACGTAAATCAGGGTGGCCGGGAACATGCCGATTTGGCTGGCGAGGTAAAAACGGCGCAGCGATAACGTGGTGAGGCCGGCGAGCAGATTGATCGCGACGAACGGCACCACCGGGGCGAGGCGGAGCGAAATCAGATAGCGCGCCCCATCGCGCTCGATCCCTTGATCGATCCGGTTGAACAGGGAGCCAAAGCGCGCCAAGGCGGCATCGCGGAGAAAGAATCGGGCGGTGAGAAAAGCGAGGCTGGCGCCGATGGAGGCGGCGAATGAGACCAGGATGGTGCCCTCGATCACGCCGAATAAGGCACCGGCGCCGAGGGTGAGGATCAGCGCGCCGGGGAATGAGAGGGCGGTGGCGGCGATATAGAGGGCGAAATAGGCGGCGAGGCTGAGCGCGGGATGGCGGGCGACCGTCAGGGTGAGGCGGGCACTATGCGCCTGTAAGCCTGCCAAGGTCAGGTGAGTGCCACCCAGGCTCAAAGCGAGGGCGATGATCATTGCGATGATGGCCGCGAACAAAAGCGGGCGGGTCAGGCGGGATCGGGGGCGCGCAATGCTACTCATGCCGCACTCATGCACGAGGAGGCGCCAAAGACGCAAAACCGCGCGCAATGCGGGTGATCGAGGGTGATCGGCTGGAGTGCCTCGGCGAGGCTGGTGCCGAAATCGAAACGCGGCGTGTGGGGCAGGAGCGTACAAGCGACGATGCTGGCGCGGGGGGCGTTCTTGCGCTGCACCACCATGCGCGCGGTGCGGCACATCGCATCGGCGCCGCGCGGGGCGAGGGCTTCCCAGGCGACGGCGCTGACGCCTGCGACGCTGGTTTCGGTGGTGAGTTCGGGGAACAGGATCAGCTGCGCGGGATCATGCGCATTGATCGGCCAGGATTGCGCGGTGAACCAGGCGGCGAAACCCGCGCGCAGGGTGGTTTCGGCAGCTTGGGTTGGATCGAAGCGGGCGGCGATGGTGGGGGTGATGTCGTGATCGAGCAGGGCGCGCATTCCATCGCAGGCGGGTTGCCAGCTTGCCGCACCGCGCACCGCCTCATGGCCGGTTTGGGTGTGATGATCGAATGAGACGCGCAGCCTCAGGCGCGCGCCATGGGTGGCGTGCAGCGTTGCGAGGGCGGGCAGGTGGCGCTGCATCGGGCGCATGGCGTTGGTCAGCACCAGGACGCGATGACCATGGGTTAGAGCCATATCGAGCATGGCGATGATGTCGGGATTCATGAACGGCTCGCCGCCGGTGAAGCCGATTTCGCGCAAGGTTGGGCTGGTTTGTTCGGCTTGATCGAGGAGCCGGGTGAATTCGCTGAGCGGCAGATAAGCGAGGCTGTCGTTAAGCGGGCTGCTCTCGATATAGCAGCCAATACAGGCGATGTTGCAGAGCGTGCCGGTGTTGAACCAGAGTGTTTCCAGGCGGTCGAGCGGCACCCGGGCGTAATGGGTCGGCTTTTGGACAGACGGCGTGCCGCCGGGGAAATCGATGGTTTCGGGGATTTTTGGTTGGGCGGTGGCCGCGCGTTCGGCGAGCGGCAGGATATCGAGAGCGGGCCAGATGCCGGATTCGAGCGTATCGGCGTAATCGGTGGGGAGGTTGGCGCGGCGCATCGCGGATGCTGCGCGGTGATGATCATAGTGGAGAGGATGAGTGGAGATGGAAAAGCCGTGATCGGTCGGGGTGAGGATCGAATACCAGCCGCGCGGTGTGCCGTCATTGGCGGACAGGCCGATGGCGCCGGTATTATGCCAGATTTTCGCGCCGTCGGGCTCAGTATTCAGAATCCGGGTGAAGCCGAGGCCGCAATGGCCGGCGATCACGCCATCGCCGCCGGTGGCGTGGATTTCGGCCCGGAAATCATCGGCGGGATTGGAGGCGAACAGGAAACGGTTGATCTGGCTGGGGGCGCCATGGACGATGGCCAAGCGTTTGCCGCCGATCAGCAGATCGATCCGGCGCGGCAGGGTGGCTAGCCAGCGTTTTGACTCGACGTCGAGATGGGTGCGGGCATAGTTGAACCAGGCGCTGGATAAAGTGTCGCAGGCGGATCCCGGCGCGAAGCCGCAGGCGCAATCGGGGGCGTCGGCGGCGAGTTGTTGTTCGCAATTACCCATCAGGCTGGTGATGTTATGGCGGCGGATCAGGGTGACGCAGGCTTGTGGATCGGCGCCATAGGCGATCAGGTCGCCGGTGCCGATCATTGCGGCGGGGGCGATGCCGTGGCGGGCGGCTTGCGCGAGCAGAGCAATGCTGGCTTCGAGATTGCTGTAATTGCCGCCGAAAATCAGCACCGGTCCATCGGCTTGGATTAACGGCGGATCAAACATGGACGAGCGGCTCGGTGCTGAGTTGTTCGAGCGGCATTCCGTTGGCGTCGATGCCGCCAAAGCCGCGCCAGATCAGCATCGCGAGGGCACCGAACAGCCAAAAACCGGCGAGCATCAGCAAGGCGGCTGGCATGCTGCGCGCACCGACATAGCCGACCAGAAACGGCGTGATCGCGGCGCCGATCCGCCCGATGGCGACCGACGCGCCGATGCCGGTGGCGCGCAGGCTGGTGGGGAACAGTTCCGAAAAAGTGGGGTAGGCCGCGATCCAGCTGGCGGTGGCGAGCATATTCACCCCGGCAAAGCCGAGCATGATCGCCCCGGCGCCCCATTGGGTGGTGCTGGCAAAGCCGACCAAGGCGAGGGATGTGGCCAGATAGAACAAGCCGACGGTCCAGCTTCTTCCCATTCGGTCGAGCAGGCCAGCGGCGGCGAGCCCGCCGATCAGGGCGCCGATACTGCCTGCGAGGTAAAAGAGCGGCAATCGGGCCGGGGGCAAATGCAAGGCGGGCAGCACAACGATGGGCAGGAAGGCGAATAGGCCATAATAGCCTGACGCCTCGGCGAAATCGAGCGCGCAGCCCAAAGCGAGACGGGCTGGGTACTGGCGGAGCAGGCGCAAAAAGCTGCTGGCT
>JAJZEG010000422.1 GCA_021828605.1 Pseudomonadota bacterium
GGGTTGGATGCCAGCGGGGGCCGATGCGCAAACCTCGGCGGCGTCGTGGTTGAACAGCACCGATGTCACCGGCGGCGGCGCATTGCGGACGCCGCAATTTTATTATTTGTGGCTGGTGTTATTTTTGAATGTGACGGCAGGGATTGGCGTGATCAGCCAGGCGAGCCCGATGATCCAGGAAATGTTCCATGGTCGGGTTACCCCCTTCGCCGCGGCAGGCTTTGTCGGATTTATCTCACTGTTTAATATGGGCGGTCGCTTTGCCTGGGCCTCGTTATCTGACCTGATTGGACGCAAGGTAACATTTTTTGTATTTTTCTTTTTAGGGATCGTGCTCTATCTGCTGGTGCCGCATACTGCGGTTCTGGGGAGTATTGCCCTAACGGCACTGTGTTTTGGCGTTATTTTATCCATGTATGGTGGCGGATTTGCCACAATCCCTGCTTATTTGCGTGACATTTTCGGGGTCCGTCACGTCGGGGCGATCCACGGACGGCTGCTGACGGCGTGGTCGGCGGCAGGGATTCTGGGGCCGGTATTGATCGACTACATTCACCGGTACCAGATCAGCCTTGGCGTGCCGAAAGCCGAATCCTACACTGTCACGCTTTATATCATGGCGGGATTGTTGTTATTTGGAGCCTTTTGTAATTCAATGATTTATCGCTGGCAGACCGACGTGACAGGGATTAATCTCGCCGATATATCCGCAGCCGCCCCGCTGAAGGCACGAGCAGCGCCGATCAAAATCGAGCCGAAATTCGTGCTTTATTGGTCACTGGTTGGCATCCCGCTGGCCTGGGGCGTGTTCAACACCCTGCTGGGTGCGAGCCATCTGTTCGGGATTTAGCCCTGAGCGCCCGTCGTCAAATCGATTCTAAGTCACCCTGATCGGCAAAAATTAACATTTCCCCATTTTTCAGGGGCTTTGGCCTTGCACGCCCGCGGCATTTTAGTCTAATACAAATTTGTAGATAATCGGGACGAAAGGTTCGTTTAAGCGTCGATTGCCAATCGAAACAATATAATGGCAGTTCGTATCGGGCTTGGGGTGGTCGGTGTGAACATTTGACGCTTAATTTGGACGCACGCCGTTCATGCGGTGACTGGTTCGCGTTTGTAGGTGCAGTTGGCGAGATTTGTTCACGAAATGTTCACGAAATTTAACCATAAAAGACACGGTGAAACGAGGTACAGGGCGTCATGACCAATCCATTCGATGATGCTGACAGTTCGTTCCTGGCACTGGTAAATGGGGACGGGTGTTATTCCCTTTGGCCTGACTATCAACCTGTGCCCGCCGGATGGCAGATCGCCTTTGGGCCAGCATCGCGCCATGATGTGCTTATGCACATCGATACAAATTGGACTGACATCATGTCGCGCGGTGTGACGCGCCCCCAATTCCGGCCTGACCCGACCGCGATGCACGATGCCAGTGTGCCAACATGAATGACCTATCTCCTTCGTTTTCGCACGCGGCGAGTGACATATCGGTTGAAATCATTGAAAACCATGAGTCACTGGATGTGCAATTCCCTCTAACCATTGCCCAGCGCGGCATGTGGTTCGCACAACGGCTGGGCCCGCGCGGGGCGATTTTCAACTTGGCGGAGCAGATCGACGTTTTTGGCGCGGTCGATGCCAAGGCATTTTATGCGGCCTTACGCCATATTGCGCGGGAAGCCGCCGCGACGCGCTTACGTTTTGTCGAGGTGGGTGGTGAGCCGTTGCAATCGGTCAATCCTGAGGTCGGTGGCCTATTGCCGCTCATGGATTTCTCCGATCAGGCTGACCCGCGCGCAGCGGCAATTGCTTTCATGGAGGCCGAATATCGGCTGCCGCATGACCCGCTAACGGACCAGCTCTGGGCCACGGGGCTGCTCAAGCTGAGTGACGAACATTTTATCTGGTATCATCGAAGCCATCATATTTTGATCGATGGCTTCGCTGGCGGGCTGATCGCCCGACGGGTCGCGGAGTTATATTCAGCCTATACCCGCGGCGAGGCGCCGGAGTTGCAGCCATTTGGCTCGCTGGTTGATTTGGTCGAGGAAGACCACGCTTATCGTAATTCGGACCGATTTGCCGCCGAACGCGCGTACTGGACGGAGGCATTCAAGGACAAGCCTGACCCGGTGGGACTGGCACCCTATCGCCCCTCACTTGAGGCGGGGTTACTCAGACGCTCGGTCATTTTGCCGCCTGAATTCGTTGATCAATTGCGCGCGGAGGCCAAACGCGCATCCGGCAGCTACCCGCAATTGATGATTGCGGCAGTCGCGATATATTTTTACCGGCTCACCGGCGCTGATGATTTGGTGCTCGGTCTGCCGGTAACGGCGCGCACCAATGGTCGGCTGCGGCGCATTCCATCCATGTTGGCGAATGCGTTGCCGCTGCGGGTCAAAATGCATCCTGGCGCCAGCGTTGGCGATATTATCCGTCAGGTCGGACGGCGGGTGCGTGAGATTTTGCGCCATCAACGCTATCGCTACGAGGATTTACGTCGGGATCTGAATTTGCTCGGCGAGGGACGGCATTTATTTACTGCCGTGGTCAATATCGAGCCGTTTGACTATGATTTGCGTTTTGGTGACTTGCCGACTGCTGTGCATAATTTGTCGAACGGCTCGGTCGAAGATATCGCATTTTTCGTTTATGACCGCGGTGATGGCAAAGAGGTCCGCATTGATATCGATGCCAACCCGGCCTTATATACTGCGGAAGGGCTCGAGGGACATGTATCGCGGCTTGAACGGTTGCTGCATGGGCTAACGGTCGATCAGCAAATTGGCACGATTGAGCTGGTTAATCCGGTCGAGCGCCGCCGTCTGCTGGCGGCAAATTCTGCCCCAAATTCTGCTTCGCCCCTGGCCTTCATGCCCGAAGGTTTCGAGGCGCAAGTCGATGCGACGCCTTGGGCCGTCGCGGTAAGTTATGAGACCCAACAAGTCACCTATTGGGCGCTGGAGGCGCAGGCCAATCGGATTGCGAACGCGCTGATCCAACGCGGGTTCGGCAGCGGCAACATTGTTGGAGTCGCGGTGCCGCGCAGTATTGAGATGGTTGCAGCGCTGCTTGGGGTGATGAAAACCGGTGCGGCCTATTTGCCCTTGGATCCAGACTTACCGATCGCGCGGCTGAAATCGATGTTGGACGACGCAGCAATGCACGGCCGGTCGGTTATTGTGCTCACCACCGAGACCCATGCGCCCGCAATTGAAGCGGCGGATCAGACGGTTCTGACCATAAAGTCGATCGAGAGTGCTGGTCAGTCGAGCGCGCGTCCAATGCTGGCGCTGGAACCAGACCAGCCCGCTTACGTTATTTATACGTCGGGATCGACGGGGGCGCCCAAAGGCGTTGTGCTCACACGGCGCAATCTGGCCAATGTACTGGGGGCGATGATGCGCGCCGCCCCGCTTGATCCCGCGGATCGCTGGTTGGCGGTTACCACCATCGGGTTCGATATTGCGGCGCTTGAACTTTATTTGCCGCTGCTCGCGGGGGCTCGCGTGGTGATTGCGCCGCGCGCGGTCGTGCGTCAGCCCGTGGCGTTGGCGCGGTTGATCGCGGCGAGTGGTGCCACGATCATGCAAGCGACACCCGCGCTCTGGAATGCGTTAGTCGGCACCGACGCCGAAATGTTGAAGGATTTGCGCATTTTGACCGGGGGTGAAGCGCTGCCCGCGGCGCTTGCTGCCCAGCTTGAGACGATCGGCTTTGGGGTATTGAACCTGTACGGGCCGACCGAGACGGCGATTTGGTCGATGGTGCACGACATTCAACCTTCAGCAAAGCAGGATGCGCCCCCGCTCGGCAAACCAATTGCGCGCACGACTTGTTATGTGCTGGATGTTGGTTTGTTGC
>JAJZEG010000135.1 GCA_021828605.1 Pseudomonadota bacterium
CATCGTTTATTCGCTCCACCCGCTCGACCAGGCCCGCATCCTCGCCCTCGGCCTGCATCATTTACTCGAACGATTAATCGCCGCCGACATCCCCGTAGTTTTTCTCTCCTTCCCGCGTTTCGCCCAAGACTCCGATTATTTGCACCAAAAACTCGCCCCCATCCTGCCTTACCCCGTCACCCAGGCCGAAGCCGAAGCCGCCCATGCCGGCCTCGCCGACCCCGCGAAAATCCGCGTCGAACGCGAACGCGGCGACACCACCCTCGACCAGCTCGACCGCATCGCTCTATGCCGCGAAATCGATCGTCTCCAGACAAAAATCACCGATCTCGACGCCGAAAAAGCCACGCTCGCCGCCCAATCCCAAGCCGCCACCGACCATGCCAGCGCGATCACCTCCAGCCGGATGTGGCGCGCCCTCGCCCCGATCCGCAATCTGCTCCACCGGCTCCGACCCGAGCGTGCCCGTTAAGCCACAGTGACGGTGCCAACCGCGCGTCAGCGTGAGTTTCACTGAACCGCCATCGAAGTTTCATTCTCCTGTCATCGATGCCCCCTAATACCCCGCTTCAGCACTGACCAACCGGGGATTCTTCATGACACGCAAAACGCTCCTGCTCGGCACCGCGCTGAGCGGCCTGATCATTGGTACCCTTCAGCCCGCTTGCGCCCAAACCGTTCTGACCGATAACGCCAAAACACCAGTCAAAATCGGCACTATTTCCAAATCCACCGCCCGCGCCGCGCAATCGCGCATCCCGAAAAAAGCCCCCTACACGGTCAGCATCATCGGCAAACAGCAAATCGAATTGGCCTCGCCGGCGGCCAACGCGCAGACCCTGCTTAACCAACTCCCCTCGGTGATTGCCGTCTCCGCCGGACCCAACGGCATGCGCACCAATATCCAGTTCCGCGCCTTCAATGACGGGCAATTTTCGGAAACCTTCGGCGGCGTCGCGCTGAACGATATTTTCAACGCGGGCGTGGTCAACTCCGCCTCCGCGCGCAACAATAATCTGGTTACGCTCGATGATTTCTCGCAAGTCGAAGCCTTTCGCGGCGTGAATAACCCGGCGGTCAATTCCTATAACTCGCTCGGCGGCACCATCAATTTCGTCCCGCGCGAAGCCCCGGCTCTGGCGAGCGGCCAGGCGGGCGTCAGCTATGGCAGCTTCAATTCCTTCGATACTAATCTCCGTCTCGCCACCGGCGATCTCGGCGGCCTGCGCCAACTTCTCTCGGTCCGCCGCGCGGTCGATGGCTCCTGGCTGCAAAACGCGAAAGACCAGAACAACCATCTTTACTACACCTTCAACGCACCGATATTCGGCGGCACCGGCAAAATCTACGGCTACTTCCTCTATAACAAAAATCGCGGCCTCACCCCGCACACCGTGCCGCTCGCCTCGGTCCAACAATTCGGCTCGACCTACCAATTCCCCACCAGCGACACCTATTCCGAAAATATCGACACCAACTATCTCGCCGTGCTCGGCGCCAGCCAACAACTCACCTCGATTTTCGCAGCCGACCTGAAATTCTTCTTCGGCGCCGATAACTATACCCGCACTTCCTTTAGCAATCCTTACCAGTTGCAAAGTGCGACCATGCCCTATCAACTGCCGAACTCCCCGGCGACCTTCGCCTATTCACCGGTTCCCGGCCAAAACAGCTACAACCCCATCGCCTTATTCGGCTCCGATCCGGTCGGCGCGCAATATCATTTCTATGGCAACCAGGCGACCGAGATCGGCGTGCAGCCCAAATTCACCCTCGATCTGCCGCATAACACCCTCGTCTTCGGCGGCAACCTCACCGCAGGCCATCTGCATTCGCGCGAATATTGGTATGGCACCGCGCCGGTCCCGCAAATCCCTGGCTATAATAATGCCTGGAACGAGCATGATTTGCGCACCCTCGCCTCGGCCTATATCCAAGACAAAATCACCTTATTTAATGATCGCCTGACCCTCACCCCCGGCGTGAAATATCTCTACGCGATCACCAAGGATCATTCCGGGCTCGGCTTTTTCTACCCCATTTCCGGCAGCGTCTCGAACACCGCCCATTATCTCTCGCCCACCGTCGGGGCGAGTTTCGCGATCACGCCGCACCTCACCGCCTATGCCTCCTACGGCCAGAACATCAAATTCCCCGATATCAGCGCCTATTACGGCAATGTCGCGGTGCAAAATGCAGCGGGCAATTATGTCGTCACCCCGCTGCATGTCAGCCCGGAATATGTGAAGGATTACGAAGTCGGCCTGCGCTACGCCCTGCACGGCGTCACCGCCGCCATCGATTACTACCGGGAAGATTTCTCCAACACCTTCATCACCTCGACCAGCCCGATCACCGGCACCCCCACCACCAGCAATGGCGGCAATTCGCGCTATGATGGCGAGGAGCTGCAACTGGTCGGCCAAATCGGTAAAATCGGCACCATCCCCGGCCAATGGTCGAGCTATTTCAACTATGCCCATAACAATGCGGTGTTCCTCTCCGGCTTCAGCTCGGTCTATGCGGGCAGCGTCACCGCAGGCCAGCCTTTGGCCAATGTCCCGAATAATCTGCTCAGCGGCGGCGTCACCTGGGCGCATCACGGCTGGCTTGGGGATATCACCGCGCGTTATGTCAGCTCGGAATATTTGCAACAAGGCTTTGCGGGCACGCCCACCAGCCTGCAATCCCCGCCTTATTTTCTGCTCAACGGCACGGTGCAAAAAACCCTGCCGGTGCATCTGGGCCAGGTCAACGCGCTGCGTCTCTCGCTCAACCTCAATAATATTCTGAACCGCAAATATTATACCACCGACAATATCTATCAAACCTATGCTGGAGCAAATTACCAATCCGTGCTGCTCGGCGCCCCGCGCGCGGTCTATTTCAGTGTAACGGCCCTGTTTTAATGCACTCTGACCTATTGGCCGAGCCGGGTCACGCCCGGTTCGGTCGCTTTCTATTGATCGCTCTGCTGATCGAGGCGCTTGCCCTCGCTTCTGTGCTCTACGCACCCATGCCCCGGCCAGCCCAGATCATCAAACCCACCCCTATCGCCGTCCATTTGCTCAAACCCGCACCGCCCAAACCCACCCCACCCAAACCGGTACCGCCGCCACCGGCGCCAGCACCCGCTTTGCCCAAACCACCACCGCCTTTGCCCCATCACCCGCCTCAGCCGCGCAAGCCAATCCCCAAGCGCCCGGTTCACCCGATTGCGCGCCCGATCACCCGGCCCACCATCCCCAGCCCGGCTGTGCCCACCACTCCCGCCCCGCCGATTGCCGCACCAATCCCCCCTCCGAGCCCGGCACTGATCCAATCGGCGGAAGCGCGCTATGTCGGCACCATCAAGGGCATTGTTCTGGGCAATCTCGTGGTCCCCGCCGCCTTGCGCAATCTCGGCGCCAGCGGTGTGGCGACCATTGCCTTCACCGTCGACCCCTCAGGCCAAATCCTCGCCGCCAAGGTGCTGCGCGCCAGTGACTATGCCGCCGCCAACCGCGCCGCCCTCGCCGCCGTGCGCGATTCGCGTTTTCCGGCTTTCTTTGCCAACATGCCGCATCATCCGATCATCTTTGAGCTGAATATCAATGTCTCAGGGGCCGAATAACCGCATGACCCACGCGCCACGCCGCCTTACCACTCTGCTCACGCTCCTGATCGGCACAGCCCTCCTTGTTCCGCACCAGGCGAATGCCAGCCCGGTGCAAAAACCCGCCTCGCACGCGCGGCCCACCAGCCTCACCCCGTCAACACCGGTGCAAATCACCGCGCAAAACCAGGCCAGCTACAGCCACCGCCTGCCCACCGGCAGGCTGGTCGCCCCGGTCGGGCTGATCA
>JAJZEG010000219.1 GCA_021828605.1 Pseudomonadota bacterium
GTTCCATGACGAGGCGGGCAATAGCCTGTCGGGGCGGCGCAGCCGGGTGGTGTATCGGCTCGCGGATGCGGTGTCGGTGCGGTTGGTGGAAGCCAAGCCCGTGACTGGCGGTTTGGTGTTTGCCATTGATGCGACGAAATTGCGCCGTGCATCGGAAAAGCCAGCCAAACCCAAGGGAAAACCGGGAAAAACGGCACCGGAGCCGCGCGGCAAACGCCCGGCGAAGCCTGGCAAAAAACCCGCCAAAGCGCATCGCAAAGGCAAACGCCCTCAGCCGGAACCGCTTGCATGACACGCTGGGCACGCCTGTTGGCGGTGCTGCTGATCCTGCCGCTGGTGCAAGCGGTCGCGGTGACGGCAGCTCTGGCGGCAGCGGGGCCCGCATCGCCCCCACCGGCCTTTCATCAGGATCGGGCCGCGCGGATTTGGGGCTCGGCATTGACCTTCATGGCGCCGCGCCTGCTCAAGCCGGTGCCGATTTCGCAGCTGGCGATTTGGGGTCTGTCCGGCCTGACCGCGATTGATCCGAACCTGACCGTCCAGGCGCTGCAAGGCAAAATTGTGCTGTACGGGCCGGATCGGGTGATTTACGCGATCCCAGCCCCTGCGAATGGTCCAGCACTTGGCCCGCTCTGGGGTGCTGCCTGTGCGGCGGTGGCGGCGCAAGCCTATCGCGCCTCGCCCCGGCTGCGGCGGGCGGGGACCGGGGCCATTATTCGCGGGTTTTTCGATGAATTATTCAATCATTTCGATCCCTATTCGCGCTATCAGCAGCCGCGCGGCAATTATCCAGCGCAAACCACCGCCGGACTAGGCCTGATTTTAGCCCGCGCCGGGACCGGCCCAAGCGGTGCGGTGATTGCCACCAAATTGGCTGCGAGCGGTCCGGCGGCGCAGGCGGGGATGCAAAGCGGGATGGCGGTGATGGCGATCAACGGCACCAAAATCACCAATCAACGACTCCAAGCCTTGCAGACCATGCTGACCGGGCCGGTGGGTTCAACCGTGAGCCTCACGGTGCGCCCACCCCATAGTTTGCCCCAAACCATTAATTTGACCCGCGCTTTGGTGCTGCCAGCGACGGTGTTTCATCGGATGCGCGATGGGATTGGCGTGATCCAGGTCAAAGCCTTCGGGCCGAATACCGGCCAGGAATTTGCCGCAGCCCTGGCCGGTTTGGCCGGACAGACTCCGCCACCCACCGGGATTGTGATTGATTTGCGGGGCAATCGGGGCGGGGTGCTGCGCCAATCGGTGCTGAGCGTTGATACGCTGCTCAGCCATGGGGTGATTGTGCGCACCATCGGGCGCGCGCAGGCGGCGAACCGGATTTTCCGTGCCGAAGGGGGCGATTTGGCGCGCGGCTTGCCGGTGGTGATTTTGGTGGATGGGCAGACCGCGAGTGCGGCGGAAGTGTTTAGCGCGGCACTCTCGGATAATGATCGCGCGGTGGTGGTCGGCAGTGCCACGCTGGGCAAGGGATTGGTGCAATCGGTCGCGCATTTGCCGGACGGGGGCACGCTTTATGTGACGTGGAGCCGGATTTTCGCGCCGCGCGGCTGGCCGTTGCAGGGGTTGGGGGTGATGCCGCAGGTTTGTACCAGCCTCGGCACCAGGGCGGTGCGCGCGCAAATGCAGGCTTTGCGCGCGGGACATGATTTGCTGGCCCGCGACCTCGCGGCGGCCCGCAGTGCGCGCAGGCCTCTGGCTTTGGCGCAAATATTGGAAATCCGCGATGCCTGCCCGGCGACCATTGGCGCGAATGATGATTTCAGGGCGGCAGAATCGCTGATTGGCCATCCGCGACGCTATCACGCCGCATTGATCCGACCGATGCAAGCGGGGGTCAAAACCGGCTAAAACGCGGGCAAATCCGCGTCCGGGGCTTGACCAAGCGAACGGGCATTGTCATATGCGGCAACTGGAGATTAATCATGGCCAAATCAAATACCGTTCAAATCAAACTCGTGTCGACCGCCGATACCGGCTTCTTCTATGTGACCAAGAAGAACGCCAAGGCGCAGACCGGCAAGCTCGAATTCCGGAAATATGATCCGGTGGCGCGTAAGCATGTCGCGTTCAAGGAATCCAAAATTAAGTAAGCCGCACGGTTGAAGGGCGCCGCGTGCGCCTGTTCACCTGCCAATCCTGCGGTGCCCGGCTCTATTTTGAGAACCGGTTTTGTCATTCTTGCGATCATTGGCTTGGCTATTTGGCGGATCAAAGCGTGCTCACCGCTTTACGCCGACCCAATGATCAATCCGATGACGAGGATGCGTTTCTGGGCCGGTGGACGCCGCTGGCGGCACCGCAGCGCCGCGTGCGGTTTTGTATCAATGCCCAGTATGATGCCTGTAACTGGCTGATCCCGGAACCTGAGCCGGGACAGGAGCGGCAGATGTTTTGTGCCGCCTGCCGGTTCAATCAGGTGATCCCGGACCTGACCGACCCGATTAATTTGGGGCGCTGGCGCAAAATCGAGACCGCTAAACATTGGTTGATCTATACGCTGACCCGACTGGGTCTGCCCTTGCCTGACCGGCGCGAAAACCCGACCCATGGGCTGGGGTTTGAGTTTCTGGCGCCCTGGGCCGACGACACACCGCCGCTAACCGGGCATCGCTCGGGGGTGATTACGCTCAATATCGAGGAGGCGGAGGATGCGATTCGTGAGCGGCATCGCGCGGAATTGGGCGAGCCGTATCGCACCTTGCTGGGGCATTTTCGTCATGAAATCGGGCATTTTTATTGGGATTTGCTGGTGCGCGACGGGGGCCGGTTAGAGGCGTTTCGCGCCTTATTTGGCGATGAGCGCATCGATTACGCGCAAGCGTTGGAGCAGCATTACGCCCAAGGCGCGCCGCCCGATTGGCAGGAGCGCACGATCAGCGCCTATGCCAGCGCGCATCCCTGGGAGGATTTTGCCGAAAGCTGGGCGCATTATTTGCATATTATCGACACGCTGGAGACCGCTTCCAGCTATGGTTTAGCGGTGCGCCCGCCCGGCATCGCCGCCGACCCGGTGCCGGTGGCGCCGTTCGATCCATATCGGATTCCAACCATCGGCGCGTTGATCGCGCAATGGTTACCGCTGACTTTTGCGATGAACAGCTTGGCGCGCAGCCTGGGTCAGGCGGATTTATACCCGTTCATCCTGGCGCCAAAGGTGATTGAGAAACTCGGCTTTATCCATGGGCTGATGCCCTGCCAGCGAATCGCCGACGCGGGTAAATAACGGCGCCTTTGATTGGCAGAAAGGCGCTGGGTCGTGTAAGCGTTCATGATGAAATGTTCATTAATCTCCCGGTGCCGCCGATGACACGCGCGCGGCTCTGGTCGGTGATCACCGCGCTGATCGGGGTCAGCCTGTTCACTGTGACCATCGCCTGGTTTGGCTGGGCCGGGGTGGTGCGCGCGTTGAGTGAGGTGCGGGTCAGCGATTTCGCTGCGTATCTGGGCGTACAAGCGGTGATTGTCGCGGGGCTGGCCCTCGCCTGGCGGATGGTGTTGCGCGCGCGCCGGGGTGGGCGGTTTTTCCTGCTCTATTGGGGGCGGCTGGTGCGCGACGCTGCGGGCGAATTTCTGCCGTTTTCGCATGTTGGCGGGTTCATTTTGGGCGGGCGGGCGATTACGCTGGGCGGCGTGGCGTTTGCCGACGCTGCGGCCTCGACTCTGGCTGATGTGACCGTCGAGTTTCTCTCGGAACTGGTGTTCATTGCGGTGGGGTTGGGGTTGCTCGCGGTGTTGGTGCCGCATAATCGGCTGGTAGTGCCGGTGGCGCTCGGCCTTGGGGTCGCGGTGCTGGGCGCGCTTGGGTTTTTATTTGCGCAAAAAGGCGGT
>JAJZEG010000106.1 GCA_021828605.1 Pseudomonadota bacterium
TGCCGGGTGATTGCCGATATGGTGCGCCAACAGCCGATCAAGGTGCCGCCCTCATGAGCCCCGACGGCACCGGCCTCAGCCCCGCTTTGCCCCGCATCACGATTTTACTCTCGACCTATAATGGTGCGCGCTATTTGCCCGAGCAGCTCGCCAGCTTCGAACACCAAACCTATGCCGGTTGGCAGTTGATTTGGCGCGATGATGGATCGGTCGATAACACCATTTCCATCATGCGCGATTTCGCCGCCCGGATCGGGCCGGATCGCTGCCGCGAAGCCACCTGCTCCGGGCCGCATCTGGGTGCGGCACAAAGTTTTCTTGCCCTGCTGCCCGAGGCGACCAGCGCCGACGCCGTCGCCTTCGCCGATCAGGATGATGTTTGGCTACCCGAAAAACTAGCCCGCGCCGCAACCCGGCTAGGCCGGGCCAGCAACAGCCCGTACCTCTATTGCGCGCGGCAATATCTGGTTAACCAACATCTCGAAGGCCGTCGCCTGTCGATCCTGCCCGGCCTGCAACCCGGTTTTCCGGCGAGCCTCACCCAAAATATCGTCCATGGCAACACCATGGTGATGAACCGCGCCGCCGCCGATTTGGTCGGTCGCCTGCCCGGCCCCGAGGGCACGGTGCATGATTGGTGGAGCTATATCGTGGTCACCGCCTGCGGCGGCATGGTCGAGATCGATCCCGAACCCACCGTTTTGTATCGTCAGCATAAGGGTAATCTGATCGGCTCGCCGCCCTCAACCCGGTCGCGGGCAATTCGCGCCCTGCGTCGCGGCCCCGGCAGCTTCATGGCGATGATGCGCCGCCATGTGACCCAGCTCGACCGGTTTGGTGATCTGATCGCGGATGAAGCGTTGCGCGACGTCAAACGCATCGAGATCGGCCTGCGCGGCGATGTGCGCCGCCGCTTGCACGCTCTCAGCTGCCCCGGATTACATCGTCAAACCAGGATGGAAAATCTGCTATTTCGACTCTGGTTCATGATCGGCTGATCAACCCAAAAGCTGATCAGCCAGCCAATCCCAAATCGACCCTGTTCAGGGCAATAATCATCTGACTGGAATCGCCGGATTACAGTCAGATGATTGAAATTGCTCGCCAAAATATAACTAGAGTGTTTCTCATCAGGTGAGAAGCACTCTAGAGGCTGATCGTTTGGAATTGACGCGCATAATGCGCGGCAATGACAAGCGTTGCTCAGCCTCGCAAACAAAGCTAGAGCGCGTCAGATTGGCGCGACTTCGTCAATCTGAACATATCGCGCTCTAGGTGAAAAACTTCATGGTCAATTTAATCATCTGGCGCACCCGCTTATTATAAGGCGGAAACAGCATCGGCCCTGCTGAGAATTGATCGGTCAACACCGCGCGCTCATGCGAAAAAGCGCGGAACCCGTAATGACCATGCGCATTGCCAATGCCCGAATTATTCACCCCGCCGAACGGCAGCTTGGCGTGCAGAAAATGCGTCATCGTGCCATTGATACAAGAGCCGCCCGCCGAGGTCTGCTCAACCACCCGATTAGCCCGATCCTGGTCTTTGGTGAACATATACAAAGCCAGCGGCTTGGGCTTCGCATTGATCTCGCGGATCGGCTGGCCGATATCGCGATAAGAGCGGATCGGTAAGACCGGCCCGAAAATCTCATCCTGCATCAAGGCGGCCTCATCAGGCACGCCGGTCATCAAGGTGGGCGCAATATAACGCTGGGCGGCATCCGAGGTGCCACCGGTGACCACCGTCGCGCCGCGGTTTTTGGCGTCCGCGATCAGGCCCGTCACCCGCTGAAAATTGCGATCATTCACAATCCGGCAATAATCCGCGCTGTTCGCAGCGTCGCCATACATCGCGCTGATCGCGGTCTGCGCGGCTGCGATGAATTGCGGCAAAACCGCCTCATGCACATAGGCGTAATCGGGTGCGATGCAGGTCTGGCCGTTATTCGCGAGCTTGCCCCAAATGATACTGCGCGCCGCCTTGGTCAAATTCGCGGTTTCATCCACAATCACCGGCGATTTCCCGCCCAGTTCCAGCGTCACCGAGGTCAGATGCCGCGCCGCCGCCGCCATCACAATTTTGCCTACCGCCGGACTGCCGGTGAAAAAAATATGATCGAAGGGTAAATCGAGCAGCCCGGTCGCCACGCTGGCATCGCCCTCGAACACCGCGACATCGCTCGGATCGAAGGTTTCGGTAATGATTTTGGCAATGAGCTGTGAGCAATGCGGCGTCAGTTCCGATGGTTTCACCATCGCCGTGCATCCGGCCGCGATGGCCGAGGCGAGCGGACCAAAGGTCAGATTGATCGGATAATTCCACGGCGAAATAATCAGCGCCACCCCTTTCGGCTCATAGCGCACCTTGGCCTTGGTGCCGAGCATCGCTGCGGTCGCGCTGATTTTTTGCGGCGCCATCCAGCGACGCAAATTGCGGCAGGTGTGGCGGATTTCAGTGAGGATCGGCAATATTTCCGACAAATCAGCCTCGGCCTCCGGCTTATGCAAATCCGCCTGCAAGGCCGCGTAAATCTGGGATTGATGCGCCATGATCGCCGCTTCGAGGCGCCGCAATACCGCCACCCGGCTCTGATAGGTCGAGCCGCGCAACGCAATCGCCCGCGCCTGCTGGGCGGCGAACACGCTGGCATAATCGGTCGCGCGGTGCGGTGCTTCGGGCGTAACCCTGGTATTGACGTTCATGACATCCTCCACCTGATCAATTTACTTGAATCCAGTTAGGCAGACATTGACAGTGTGGTCAATTCTCGCGCTTGTGCGCTCGGTCAATTCTCCGGCACCGGTACCCGCACCCGCAGCGTGCCCAAATAGGGTGCGCGGTAGCGCGCGCGCGGTTCGGTCGCGCTGATCGCGGCCCAATGACGCTGCACCAAAGCAACCTTGTCGAACACCGTGGATAAATCGGCCATTTCCCGATTGATCCGCCGCTCGAACGGCAAATGCCGCAAGGAGGGCTCGCCCGAAATCAGCCGCGCCCCCGCCGATACCCGCAACCAACCGACGCTTCCGCCGGCGCCGTCGGGCAAGGCAACCGGCTGACCAATATGGCAAATACGCTGCGCCAACCCGTATAAAGCCGGTTCCTCGGCCCGATCAAAACATTTCGAGCAATCCGCGTTCAACCAATGATACAGGAGCCGCGCCGCCGCAGGATCGAGCAGGCGATCCGGGTTGAGCGGATCACGCACCGCAAACGCGAACACCATCCGCCGATCATCCCAGCACAGCCCCGCCGCTTGATCGCGCGCCAAAGCCGGCATCGGCAGCAACACCAGGCAATCATGCCGGGCGATCGCCTGATCGACGGTCGCGGCAAACCGATCCAGCACCCGCGCCTTCTGCGCCTCCGGCACCACGGCAAAGGCGCGCAATTCCGCCAGCGCCGCCCACCAGCGCAATAACAATCCATAATTGGCGGTATCGGGCAGAGTCTGCACCGCCCGGCTGCGCCC
Organism: Pseudomonadota bacterium; assembly: GCA_021828605.1. The sequence goes on from JAJZEG010000106.1 coordinate 3,476, forward strand.
CGGCCACTCCGCCCGGCTGAAATAAGCATCGAGCCCTGCGGGTAGGCCCCCGGTTTCCAGCCGTTCGGCAATCGCCGGTGGCACCAAAGCGGCACCGGCAAAAGGCGGGCCGGTCAGGAATTTCGAGCCGGTGATTAATAGGATCGCATCGAGCGCCAAATAATCGGTCAGCCGGTGCGGGGCGATGCGCAGCTGGCACGCATCGACAACAATATCGAACGCATCGGCAAATGTGGCGCGCAACGCGCGCAGCCCGGCCATGGTCGGGGCCAGCAAGCCGGTTTTCGATAAATCGAGCGCATGCAGCACCGGTCGCCGTCCGGCGGCCAGTGCCGTGCTGATCGCGGCCTCCACC
>JAJZEG010000232.1 GCA_021828605.1 Pseudomonadota bacterium
GGCAAAATCAATTTTTCCGCCCCGCCTCTGCTCGCGCAGCACCCGCAACCCGATCTGGCTCAAAATCAGCGCGCCAATTCCCAACGGCAGGTTGAACCAAAAAATCCAGCGCCAGGACAAATGATCGGTCACATACCCGCCAATCACCGGCCCGGCGGTCGAGGCGACTCCCCAGGTGCCCGCCATCCAGCCCTGATATTTGCCCCGTTCGCGTGGCGAGACCACATCCGCCACCGCCGCCTGCGAAATCGCGAGCAACCCACCGCCACCAATCCCCTGCAACGCCCGCGCCGCAATCAACTCATTCAAATTGCGCGCCAACGCACAGAGCAACGCCGCAATCACAAACACCACAATCGCCGGGATCAAGGTCCGCCTGCGGCCAAACTGATCCGAGAGCCGCCCATAAAGCGGCGTGGTCGCGGTCGAGGTCAGCAAATACGCGGTCACCACCCATGATAAATCGCCAAACTGATGCAAATCAGCGGCAATCGCCGGCACAGCGGGCACCACCACGGTCTGATCGAGGGCTGCCAGCAAAATACACAGCAATATCGCGATAATCACCGTGCGCCGCTGCTGATGCGTATAATCCATAAGCCAAACCTGTCATTGGTAGGGCAGGGAGTGTGACAGACCGAGGCCCAACGACGCAATCGGCTGGGCTCCGATCCTGCGCGAACGCTGCCATGCGTTGCGGCGTTGCACAATCCGCAGCACTTGGCTTAAACCTCAATGCCTGCCCTATTGGTCAACCCCGCAACTCGAAAGATCAACCGCATGCCCCTGAGCCCGCCCGCCCAACGCGACCTGCTCCATTTGCGGGACATTAGCATTCGCGGCTATTTGCGCGGCGATGGCTTGATCGATATCGAAGCGCGCCTGACCGACACCAAAACCTATAGTTTCGGCAATCACGATCGCGGCCGCATCGGCGCGGGCGAAGCCCTGCACGGCATGGGCCTGCGCGTCACCATCGATCACGGATTAACCGTGATCAGCGCCGAAGCCAGCATGGATCACACCCCCCACACGATCTGCCCCGGCGTCGCCCCCAATTTCGCCCGCCTGGCGGGCCTCACCATTGGCAAAGGCTTCCTCAAAGGCGCGACCGAACGTCTCGGCGGCCCGCAAGGCTGCACCCATTTGCGCGAATTGTTGCAGCAAGTCGCCACCGTCGCGATCCAAACCATGTTCAGCGTCCGCGCCCACAAAGCCGCCCGCGAGGGCAGCGTCGAACAAATCGAGAAAAAAGTGCCGTCCTTCCTGCTCAATACCTGCTTCGCCTACGCCGAAACCGGCCCCCTGGTGCAAGGCCCCCGCGCCCCCGCCGCACCCATCCCCGATCCGACATCCTGATCCGCCATTAAACGCGGCACCGCAAAATGGGCTCGATGCAGGCTGGTATCGCGCATCCAACTCAACCCCAAAATCGCTATGCAACCCAACCATAATATGCTTTGCTCTCAGCAGTCACCAAAACCCGAACTGAATTATACATTATTTTCGTGACAAAAGGATCAGTCCCATTACCGGGAGTTTTCATGCGTTACTTGGCATTGGCAGCGACTCTTCTCTTTACGATTTTATCTCTGACGAATGCCCAAGCCGGGCCAGCGGCGCCATGGCATTACCAGTTTCAAGGACCGGACTCGATCCATGGTGACATGACGCTTTCTGTGCAAAAATCAGCATCCGACAGAATAATTGCGGCGACCACAACCCTGCGACAAGGCGCTGAGACGATCGCTGACATAACGAGTGATCTCCAATCTCACCAGAATGGTAGCGTTATAGCCTATACTGAAAATGGCACAGGGATGGGTGGGGCCCATAGTATAACCCTCCAGCTCCACGGCATGACCATTACCGGTAGCCTTAAAAAAGGCAGCCATATCCGAGCCCTGCACGCGCGCATCACCGGTGCCGATCCATTGGTTTATATCCTCGGCAACAACCTCCTCAACAGCCTGCAAGCCATGTTATTTGGGTTGAACGGCAATCACCCCACCCATGAGCGCGTTTTTATGCCTCTGGCAGACCGGTGGTTCAGTGCGGTCCTGACGCCAGGGAAGGCGCAACGGTGGCATGAGGGCGCGCAGCCATTGATGGCGATCCCGGTGCGGATCACGCTCGATGGTGCGCCCCTGCTGATGCTATGGTGTTCGCCAAAACATCATGATTTGCTCGCAATGAACCAGGGGCCAGTATCGGTCACGCGCAAGGGATTCGAAGACACCGCGCTCCAAGCAAAACCCCGCACTCACCTGGACGCATTTTTTGCCGCCCAAGGCAATGACGTTCAGCTGTCGAACACCCATCAGGTCGCCCTGGGGCGGAACATGCTTGGGGTGCTTTCCCTACCGCGAACCCAGAAATTACGGGGCGCTATCCTGCTCATCCCAGGTAGTGGGCCAACCAATGCTGACGGAAACACACCACTGTTACCCGGCGATTATATTTACAAGCAGTTGGCCTATGACCTCGCCGATCACGGATACGCCATGCTCCGCTATAACAAACCGAGCATCAGCCCCGCAATCGAACAACACCCGCCTTGGTTGACCTTACGCGGATATGCTCAGGCCGCTGCGGTCTGGTTTTCATGGATGTCAAAACAAAAGCAGTTCCATCACCTGCCATTGGTGCTGATGGGACATTCCGAGGGCGGGTTGATCGCATCCTATGCGGTGGCTCATGGTTTGATCAACCCGGCTCAACTGGTCCTGCTGGAAGCGCCAGGAGCGCCGCTGGCAAATATTTTGGCGACACAAATGGCCTATCAGGCGCGTTTGGCTCATAAAAGCTTAGCGCGGATCAAAATTATCAAAAGTGATGTCAATAAACTGCGCCAATATATCCTTAAAGCCAAGGGTAACACATTACAGCTGCCAGCGTCTTTCCTGAAAGCGTTTCCGTTTGCTCACGTTTTTTGCCAGCACAACACACTTCCGCTGTTTAAAAGCGAGTTTTCTGCTGATCCCACAAACTTGATCAAAATGGTGCGTGTGCCGACCCTGGTTATTCAGGGTGGCAACGACATTCAGGTTTTGCCCTGGAATGGCAAACGATTGGAAAGCGCCAACCGGAAATACGTGACGCTCCACGCGATCCCAACCATGAGCCATCTGCTCACAGCGGTGCACACAAAAAATACAATGATAAATCCGGCGCCTCCCGGCAAGCGTTTAGACCGGGTCATGATTGGCGATTTGGTCGGGTACCTAGGGCAACATTCAATCAAATAGAATCATGTGATTGAACAAAGTTGCCCACGAAACAACAAGTTAGAGTTTTGTTCGTGAGCAAAAACGAACAAAAATATTCTAAGCTATCCCCTCCCTTACTGATCCCCTGAGACGCCAAATTTAACGAGACTCTGCCAAAAAAAGCGGGCAATAAAAAAACACGCTCAACGGCCCGGCAAATTATCCGCTTTGTATCAAAGCATGAGGCTGCGGTGACGACGGCGGAAGTTTGTCGACGTTATGGTTCAGCGCGGCGTCGTTTTACCCGTGGCAGGCCAAATCTTGGAACTAGGTCACCGACTCATAAAAGGATTTCCATTTTGCTTGGCCTGTGATTCAAACGCCGTGGAGGTGTTTGATGATGATTCGGCGCTACGAGATCTCAGATTTTGTATCAAAGGCTTATGAAGGCAGTTTGCAGATGGTCGACTCATCGTCGATCCGGGTTCATCAGCACTGGTAATCCCCCCGTTTTTAACGGGACTTTTGGGTAGAATTCACGCGGCGCGTTTCAGTTTCTGAGCGGGAGTGATCCCGCCGATCGCCATATTGGGTCGTTCGTTATTGTA
>JAJZEG010000017.1 GCA_021828605.1 Pseudomonadota bacterium
CGGCGAGCGGCGTGGTGCGCCATTTCACCCTGACGCCGATGGGCTGGATTGCCGGTTTGCAACTGAGCGATGGCACGCAGATTTTTGCGCCACCCTTTATGTCCACACAAATCGCCTATGCGGTGAAGCTGGGCGATCAGGTGCGGGTGCAGGGAAGGAAAATGGGCAAGGTGCTGCGGGCGGTGCGGATCGAGGATGCAACCAGCCATCAGACGGTGGCGCTGCCGCTTGGTAAAATGCGGCAAGGTCGCACGGTGACGCAGGTTCAGGGACAGGTGGCCAGCGTGATCGATGGGCCGCATGATCGGCATTTCGGGCTGATGTTGACCGATGGCACCGAGCTGGCGCTGCCGCCATCTGCTTTTGCGCAGGCGGCGCTGGTGCCTTTGGCCAAGCCGGGCGCGACGCTGGTGGCGCACGGGGTGGAGCGGACCAGCGCACTCGGCACGGTGATCAAGGTGCAGATGATCGGCGCGACGGCCAGCGCGATGACCACGGTGAACTGGCCGCATTGGCGGCATGGCGGGCATAAGGCCAAGCGGCGCGCACCCGCCTCATCGGCGCAATAACCGGATTGAACCCTTCGCGATTTGTGTAATTTATCCGTCACCCGGCCCTTGCGCCGGGTGACTTCGTTCGTTACACCAATTTTGCAAAGAATGTGAACGAGTTGTAAATTATTTACAAAATCGGTTGCATCGGTGCCGATTCGCGCAATGATCATCGACTGCTCGATTATTGATTGGTCAAGGCGCGGCGATGGGCTGTATCATTTGGATTAACTGGGCGCGGGATCGTTCTGCGTCATCTCTGGGGAGAGACATCATGGTTCGTGGATCAACAAAGACGGGTTTGGCCGCATCGATCGGGCTGGGGCTGGCCGTAGCGGCGACGGCGGTGGCTGGCGTGGCGCACGCGGCGACGGCGCCCGCGCAAATCAAAATTGGCACGCTCTATGCGAGCAGCGGCACCTTCGCGGTGGCCTCGCAGGGGCAATATAAGGGCCTGCAATTCTGGGCTGCTGCGGTCAATAAGAGCGGTGGCTTGTTTGTGAAGGCGTTCAACAAGAAGATCCCGGTGAAAATCATCGCCTATGATGATCAAAGCTCCACCGCGACCGCGACGACTTTGTATAATCAGTTGATCACCCAGGATAAGGTGAATTTGCTGGTGGCTGATTTCGGGTCGGTTCTGACCTCGGTGGCGGTGCCGATTGCGGCCGAGCATCATATGCTGCTGATCGATCCGACCGGGTCGGGGGCGAATTTTTTCACCAAAAAGACGCCTTATCTGGCCGATGTGTCGATCCCGTCTTCGACGGTGTGGCCGTTGCCGCTGGGGCATTATCTGCTGAAGCAGAAAATCAAGCGGATCGCCGTGGTGTATGGTTCGAATGATTTCGACGCGTCGCAAGCCACCACCTTGAAGACGCTTTTGGCCAAAGGCGGGGTGAAGCCGGTTTATTTCCATGCCGTGCCGACCAACGAATCCAATTATACCGTGCTGCTGCACACGATTGCCGCACGGCATCCGGATGCGGTGATCGAGATGGGCTATCCGCCGAATGATATTGCGTTCCTGCGGGCGCTGAAATCGAGCGGGCTGCATTTCAACATGACCTTCACGATTTTCCCGGGTCAGTTGCTCGCGTTGATCAGCAAGAATGTCGGCGCGAAGGGCTTGGCTTATACCTATACCTATCCGACGCCGCCTTTGGTGAAGTTCAAGACTGTGACCGATGGGATGAATACCGCGCAATTCGTGCAGGCATTCACCGCGGCGGATAAGACCGCGCCGAACTTCCTGGATGCGGCGGGGTATAATACCGGGATTATTATGCAAAAGATGGTCGGCACCGCGCCGACATTTACCCAGGGCGCGTTCGATCAGGCGCTGCTGGCGATGTCGGGCAAGACCAAGACGGTGCTCGGCAAGTTCGTGATGACCGATCATGGTGCACAGCTTGGTGAGTTGCTGCCGGTGGCGCAGTTGGTGCCGTCGGGGGCGGGCAATAAGATCGTGGTGGTGTATCCGGCGGCCAAGGCGACCGGCAAGGCGGTTTATCCGGCGCCGAAGTAAGTTTGCGATGAGACCGGGTTCGGCTTCGGGCTGGACCCGGTTGCGGGTTGAGGGCTGGCAACCAAGGCGGGGTTTATGGTTGATTTGATCGAATATGCCGTTGTCGGCGGAATTTTATACGGGGTGTTTTTCAGCCTGATCGGGATTGGCCTGAATCTGGTGTTCGGGGTGATGCGGATCATTAATTTGGCGCATGGGCAGTTTATTATGCTCGGCGGGTTTGGCGCGTTCGTGCTGGTGCGCTACGCGCATTTGAACCCGTTGGCCGGGATTCCGCTGGCGATTATTGGCGCGATGGTGATTGGGTGGCCGCTTTATTATGCGGTGGTGCCGCGCTTGCAGGCGAGCCGTGATCCGGAAATGCTGTCATTTATTTTGTTTTTCGGGATTGCCCAGATGATCGAGGCGATTACTGGTTTGGCGTTTGGCGCTAATCAGCGCTCGCTGCCGGGCTCGGCTTTGGGCTCGGGCAATATTGCAGTGATCGGGCAGAGTTTTCCCGATAGCTGGTGGGTGACGGATCTGGTCAGCCTGCTCGCGATTGGCGGGCTCTATTGGTATTTTTCGCGCACCAAGCTGGGCTATGCGACACGGGCGATCATGGCCAATCGCGAGGAGGCGCGCGCGACCGGCATCGATGTCGACCGGGTTTCGGTGATCGCCTTTGTGATGGGCCTGGCTTTGGCGGGGATTGCCGGGGTGTTCGTGCCTTATATGCTCGGCTCGGTATCGCCGGATATTGGCGCGACGCTGACCACGACCTCGTTCGCGATTGTGATTATCGGCTCGCTCGGCAATCCGCTGGGCACGGTGATTGGCGGGTTGGTGTTCGGGTTGGGCACGATGCTGATGCAGACATTTTATGCGTCATGGTCGAATCTGGTGCCCTATGCGCTGTTGATGGTGATTGTGCTGATCCGCCCGTCCGGGTTGCTCGGCAAAGCAGCGCGGGTGGCCTGAGATGGGTGGGGTGCGACGGTTTGGGCCGGGTGCGGGGCTGTTGGTCGGGTTGCTGGCGGCTTCGGTGATTTTGCCGCACATGATTGGTAATCAGTCGCTGCTGTTTACCTTGGTGACCTATATGGTGCTCGCCCAGGGGTTGAACCTGCTTTATGGCTTCACCGGCTATTTGCCGTTTGGCTATGTCGGGTTTTTTGGCTGTGGCGGCTATGCGACGTCACTGCTGGTGCTGCATACGCATTGGCCGGTGCTGGCTTGCGTGCTGGGCGGCGGGCTGGGGGCGGTGGCGATGGCGGTGTTGCTGACACCGTTGCTGCGGCTGTCCGGGGCGTATTTTTCGATTGCCAATCTGGCGGCCTCGCAGATTTTGTATTTCGTGGTGGCGAACCCGCATTTGCGCCATGTGACCGGCGGGCCGTACGGGTTGAAAATCGAGCGGGTTTATGATCCGGCGGCGAGCTATGCGACGATGGTGGCGGTGCTGCTGTTTGCGACGGCGGTGGCGGTGTATTTTCGCAGCTCGCGCTTTGGCCTGTCGCTGCGGGCGATGACGCAGGATGCGGTGAGTGCCTCGATGGCCGGGTTGAATGTGGTGCAGGCGCGGGCGATCGTGTGGCTGATTTCGGCGTTGGTGGCCGGGCTCGCCGGTGGGGCCTATGCGTGGAACCTGTCGGTGTTTTATCCCGATGCGCTGTTCACCTTGCAGATTTCGGTGTTTGCGATTGTGTTCGCTTTGTTCGGCGGGGTGGGCACCGTGCTCGGGCCACTGCTCGGG
>JAJZEG010000349.1 GCA_021828605.1 Pseudomonadota bacterium
GCTTACCCGCTTGCACCGCAACCACCCCGGCTAACCCCCCGCGCCGAGCATTTGCGCGAGCATCGCCGGGGGTAAATTGACGCGCGAATAGCCGCTCGGCGGCGCAAAGGCGCTGATCGGCTGCGGCGCATTGCTCACACGCAGCGCGGTCACGCTGACCGAGCCATGCTGATCATGCCCCTGCCCCGCCAGCAACACCCCATGCGCGGTCAAACACACCGTGCCGCTCGCTTGGCGCTTTAACACCAAATACCGGTTACAAACCCGCCCGGCGATGCGCGCTGTGCCCAACGGGGTAAAGCGCGCGCCATCGCCGGCTAACACCCGATCCAGCACCGAACCGACCCCCGGCACCGCCACCACCGCATGCATCTGATCGAGCACGATCAACGCGCTGCGCGAGCGCATATCCAGCAACAAAACCGCCCCCGCCGCCGTGCCATCCAGGCTGCGCGCCCGCGCAATCTCGGCCTGCGCGCTATAGCGCACCCGCCAGGTCGTGCTCGGCTTGCCCGGCTGGCTGACCCGGTAGGTGCCCACCACATCATGATCGGGCAACACCATCGGCACCGCCGCCTGTGCGACGCCGCCCATCAGCGCCGCCAACCCGATTGCCATCATCCAGCGATAGTTCATTTTTGCTCCTTAATCCTCACCCAAACCATGGCCGCGCAACGCCGCCAGCGCGTTCGCCATCGTCGTTCGGTCCAACTCAACCAGCCAACGCGCCGATTGCTCGACCGCGCGCGCCAACTGCGCCTTATACGCCGCACGCGGCACCTCCGATGCACCGAACCCCGCCAAATGGCTGGTCAGGAATTGGGTATCAAGCAGCGAAAAACCACCCAGCCGCAACCGCGCCACTAAATGCACCAAAGCCAGCTTCGAGGCATCGCGCACCAATGACACCATGCTCTCGCCAAAAAACGCCCCACCAATCGCGAGCCCATACAAGCCGCCCACCAACCGATCACCATCCCAAACCTCGATTGAATGCGCATGCCCCATTGTCGCCAGCGCACAAAACAGTCGCTCGATTTCCTGATTAATCCAGGTCTCCGGCCGCGCCGGTCGCGCCGCCGCGCACAGGCCAATGAGCGCCGGAAAATCAACATCCGAGGTCACCCGCAACGACGTCGCGCGCACCGTGCGCGCCAGTCGCCGGGTTAAATGAAACTGGTCCAGAGGCAACACCCCCCGCTGCTCGGGGTCAAGAAAATGCAATTTGGTCGAGGTTCGGGTTTCCGCCATTGGAAAAAACCCTAGCCGATACGCCCGAAGTAATGTTTCTGGATCAATAATCGCGCTGCGTGCCGACATCCCGATAGTGTCGGCCTTATTTCACGCCGCTTCAACCACCTGATTAGTCAGCCGCGCGCACACATGCTGATAGATAAGCTGATCCAACCCGGTGCGCCGCTCAAGCGCCGCCTGCTCGGCGCGGCTGCGCACCGGGCGGGAACTTTCGCGAAAAAACCCGCCGGCACTGCGATGATTATCCGCCGTCACATTGGCAATCACCGCCTCGCGCGGCGGCGCTAAGCCCAAAACCGCGCCGAACAAGGCCACACTTTCCGACATCCGCTCGGTAATGCCCACCGCCGCCAACCGATCCAGCGCCGCCAAAGCCGCCGCCAACGCGCCGCCTCGATCCTCGACCAACGGATCACGCGCCACCCCGGTCGCATATAATCCGGTCAATCGACGCGCATAAACATTATCGATCAAATCGAGCATCATCGGCGCATCGCACGCCAAAAACCCCTCCAGCGACAAACGATGCGCGCGGGCCAGAGCGAACGACAAATCCGGGTCAAATTGCCCCGGATCAACACTGCGCCAAAAATAATACAGCGATTCCAGCCGATCACACGGATCGCGCAGCAGCGAGATCACCCGCCGCTGCGGATGATCGCGGGTCAGCAGCGGCAAATCATAATGCCCCCACGCCAATTTGTAGCGCCTAAGCGACTCCAGCCGCGCATAGAGATGCGGCGCCAAATCCCGCCTGGGATCCGGGTTGATCTGACGCGGGTGGAATTGCTGGGTCAACCAGCGGGTCAAAGCAATGCCGCCGCATTTCTCGACATGCAAAAATCCAATCGCCGGCCCTGTCCACAAAGTGAATAAATTACCCCCCAGCGCGGGCGGATCGGGCGGATAATCATCGGGGTGATCACTGCGCGCCGCGTGCAATAAATGATCCGATAGCTGGCCTACTAATGACCGGGTTTGCGGCACCGCCAACAGCCCGCGCAAAACCGGCGGATAGAGCCGCTCACGCGCGCTGAAGCCCCGGATGAACGCCAGCCGCTCCCCCGGCAATCCCGCGCGCCCCATGCTCAACCGCAGCACCGGTCGCGCCACCAACCACCCAACACCGTAAATCAAAAACTCACGGATCCGTGAAAAAACCTTAGTATTGATCACATAGACTTAAATGAGCGAGGGCTTGCCGCAAATCAACCATAATCGGGTTACTGCATGTTACATACCATCAACTTGAACCCCTACCCGATCCCTGAACGTCACACTGTCATCAAACCGGGCTTGCCGTTGCCACCCAACTTGATCACAATCATGATGACATTCGATTGGCGGTTATTGTGCGCGTCGGCTTTTCGCATGTCGGCATTTTTAGGGGGACTTCATTTTGCGCATCGCAATCATTGGCGGCGGCTATGTCGGTCTGGTCTCGGGCGCTTGTTTCGCCGAATTCGGCGTCGATGTGATCATCGCCGAAACCGATCCAGCACGGCTTGCCTGCCTCGCCCGCGGCGAAATCCCGATATACGAGCCGGGGCTCGATGGTTTGGTCGCGCGCAACACCGAAGCCGGGCGCCTGGTTTTCACCGGATCGCTGCCCGACGCGGTGGCCGACGCGCAAGCGGTGTTCATCGCGGTCGGCACGCCAACCCGGCGCGGCGATGGTCACGCCGATTTAACCTATGTTTTCGCCGCCGCCGAACAAATCCTCGCCGCGCTCGATCATCCGGTGGTGCTGATCACCAAATCCACCGTGCCGGTCGGCACTGGCCGCAAACTCGCTAGCCTGGCCCGCGAACGCCGTCCTGATTTAGCGATCGAGGTCGCCTCCAACCCGGAATTCTTGCGCGAAGGCAGTGCGATCGGCGATTTCATGCGCCCGGACCGGGTGATTGTCGGCGCCGAATCTGCCTGGGCCGAGGCGGTGCTGCGCGCGCTCTATAGACCGCTGAACCTGATTGAGACGCCGATTCTGGTCACGGATCTGGAAACCGCAGAGCTGACCAAATATGCCGCCAACGCGTTTCTGGCGATGAAAGTCACCTTCATCAACGAAATGGCCGATTTATGCGAAAGGCTGGGCGGCGATGTGCATGATCTGGCGCGCGGCATGGGGCTCGATGGGCGGATTGGCCGCAAATTCCTCCATCCCGGGCCGGGCTTTGGCGGCTCTTGTTTTCCCAAGGACACGCTCGCCCTCGCCCGGATCGCCGCCGAAGCCGGCGCACCCTCGCGCCTCACCGAAACCGTGGTCGCGGTGAATGATGCCCGTAAAACCGCCCTCGCTGGCCGGGTGATCGCTGCGGCGGGCGGCTCGGTGCGCGGCCTGCGCATCGCGGTGCTCGGCCTCGCTTTCAAACCAGAAACCGATGATTTGCGCGAAACCCCGGCAATCCCGCTGATCACCGGCCTCATCGATGCCGGCGCCACGGTGATCGCCTATGATCCGGCAGCGATGGCAGGCGCGCGCGCGGTGCTGCCCGCCGCCGTCCGCTTCGCCGAGGATGCGCCATCCGCGCTTAGCGAGACTGACATCATGAT
>JAJZEG010000244.1 GCA_021828605.1 Pseudomonadota bacterium
TGGGATGTCATGGTCGCGGCCTATCTGGTGCTGGTCGCGATCCATTTCATCGGCGCCGATCACACCTACATCCAGGCCGACGCCGCGCGCCAGGAAGAGGGCGAATGGACCCTGTTCGCAATCACCCTGTTCGGCGCGTTGATGAGCTTTGTGGTGATCGTGATTTTCTCCGGGCTGAACGTGAAAAAAGGCCATGACGGGCTCTATCTGGCCCTGGTCTCGGCCACCTTGATCGCCTCCTGGCTGATGACCAACGTCACCTTCGCCTATCGCTACGCCCATGAATATTACGAAACACGCCCCGGCGGCGCCATCGCCGGCGGGCTGCGTTTCCCCGATGAAGACCGCCCGGACTATCTCGATTTCATCTATTTCGCCTTCGTCATCGGCATGACTTTCCAAGTCTCCGACGTCGAAATCACCGCGCGCACCATGCGCCGGATCGCCACAGTGCAAGGGCTGATCGGCTATCTCTTCAACACCGTGATTTTGGCCCTGACCATCAATATCGCCTCGGGTCTGATCTAACCTCGACACCCAAACAGGAGCATTATCAAGTCCATGATCAAGCAGTTCCAACACGCCATCACCCTGACCAGCCTCGCGGTCGCGCTGGCAGCGTTCGCAGGCACCGGCATCGCCGCCGCCCCGCCTGAAGTGGCCTCCTGCGCGGGCTGTCACGGCGCCAATGGCATGGGCAACAAGGCGGCCAATTTCCCCGCCCTCGCCGGTCAGCACGCCCCCTATCTTGAACAACAGCTCTACGCCTTCAAACAGGGCACCAGGGTCAATTCGATCATGAAATCCATGGCGATCGGCCTCACCCCCGCCACCCGCGCCAAAATCGGCGCTTATTATGCCAGCCTCCCCGTCACCCCGATGGCCGAGCCCAGCCCCGCCCCAACCGGCCTTGGTGCTGAAATCGCGACGCGCGGGCTCAATCCGGGCACCCCCCACGCCATCCCCTCATGCGATGCCTGCCACGGCGCCGGTGGCCTCGGCCATGGCTGGTTCCCGCGCCTCGCCGGGCAATCCCAAGCCTATCTCGCCGCCCAACTCGTGGCCTGGCAAAAAGGCACCCGCAGCGAAACGCCCTCGCACACCATGCGCGATATCGCGCGCAAACTAAGCCCCGCCGATATCAAAGCGGTCACCACCTACTATGCTGAACTTTCACCCAACCCAGCGCCGGGCGCACCCGCCATCGCCACGCCCAGCCCGAAATCGAGCGCTAAAAAGCCAGGATAGGCGCTGACGCGCCCGGTTGACCCGGTTCAATCGGGCGCAGCACCCCGTTTTGCCATTGCTGGAGCTGGCAGAAACTGCGGGTATTCTGCCCATCCTGATCAAACTGCACGCCCCAGCCATTGGCCAGGGCTCCCGGCGCGATCATTGTCGCCGCGAGGCTGGCTAAGGGGCTCAGCTGGGCGCTGCTGGCCGCGAGCGCCTGAAACGCCACCATCGTCGCCAAATAAGCCTGCAAACTCGCCGCCCCGCGCGGCATCATCGCATAGCGCCGATAATAGGCCCGAGCGATCCCCGCCGCCGCCGCGCCATAGGCCGGGCTCGCCACCACCATGGTCCGATCAAACCCGGCGCCAATCAACGCGGTCAGCGTATCGAGCGCATAACCCGCCCCGGTGCCGATCACCATCCGCGGCCGCCAATTCGCCCGTGCCATCGCCTGATAAAACAACGCCGCCCCATCCGGCTGTGCGGCATGGATCACCAGATCGAGCTTCGCCCGTCGCATCCGCCGTACCGGCTGATCGAGATCAGCGCGATCGGTCGCGGTCGCAATTGTCAGGATCGGCGAAATCTGCGCCGCCGCCAGCGTGCGCAGCATCGCTGCGGCAAATGCGCCATCGCTCGCGCCGATATCAAAGATCACGCCAATCCGCAGGCTGCGCGGCGCGACATGCCAGCCCGGCGCGATCACCGTGGTAATTGCCGCGCCCACCCTGGCCGCCGCATCGGCGCTGGTGGTGCCAAACCGGTGCAGGCTGCGAAAGCCACGCTTGGTAATGCCATCGGCGGGCGCATCCAGCTCCAGATACGCAATATTCGCCAACTCCGCCGATTCGGTCGCCGCGAATGACAGGGTCGATGAGCCTGTGCCCAAAATCATCGCCGCCCCCTTGCCATGCAACATCCGCACCGCGCGCTGCGCTGCGCCGGTCGATTCCGCGCTCACCCGCAGCAAACCCGGGCGCTGCCCGCGCGGCAGGGCGGCATAGGCCAGCGCGACGCCGCGCCAAATCTCATCGCCCGCCAAGCCCAACCGCCCAGTCATCGGCAAAATCACCCCGATCGCGCTGGGTGGCGCCAGCGCACCGGGCGACGCCGCCCGTGTCATACCAGGGCTGAGCGCGGCCAGGCTGGCGGCGCTGCGGGCAAATGATCGACGAGTCAGAATATTGAGCATGGTCTCGCTTGATCTCGCACCCTATATCAGTGCTGCCAAGCCCGAGGAGCAAAAAATGCCCAACCCGTCCGCCTTATCCAGCCTTCCCGCCCGTATGCGCGTGGTCACCATGACCGCACCCGGCGGTCCTGAGGTGCTGACCCTCGGCGAGGCCGACCTGCCGATCCTGCGCGATGATGAACTCCTGATCGCGGTCGCCGCCGCCGGGGTGAACCGCCCCGACATCCAACAACGCAAAGGCGCCTACCCGCCACCGCCGGGTGCAAGCCCGATTCTCGGCCTCGAAGCAGCCGGTCATGTCGTCGCTCTCGGCCGCACTGTCACCGGCTGGTCGCTGGGCGATCCGGTCACCGCCCTCTGCAATGGCGGCGCCTATGCTGACTATGTCGCCGTGCCAGCCGCCCAATGCCTGCCGGTACCGCGTGGTCTCAGCCTGATCGAGGCCGCCTCGCTGCCGGAAACCTTCTTCACCGTCTGGGCCAATCTGTTCGATCTCGGACGGCTCGCACCCGGCGAATCGGTGCTGGTCCATGGCGGCAGCTCTGGCATCGGCGTCACCGCGATCCAGCTCGGCGCCGCCTTCGGCGCCAAAATCTATGTCACCGCGGGCTCCGCTGAAAAATGCGCTGCCTGCATGGCGCTGGGTGCAGCGGGCGCCATCAATTACCGCGACGGCGATTTCCTCGATTCCGTTCAACGGCTAACGGATCAAGCCGGAGTCGATATTGTGCTCGATATGGTCGGCGCGCCCTACACGGCGCGCAATCTGGCTCTGCTCAAGCGTGATGGTCGTCTGGTGCAAATCGCCTTCATGCAGGGCAATATCGCCGAGCGATTTGATTTGGCGCCGATCATGCTCAAACGCCTCACCATCACCGGCTCCACCATGCGCCCGCGCAGCACCGCCGAAAAAGGCGCCATCGCCCAAGCGTTACAGCGCACCGCTTGGCCTTGGCTGGACCAAGGTCAGGTCAAGCCGGTGGTGCATGCGGTGTTGCCCGTCGCCGCCGCCGCGGAGGCGCATCGGCAACTCGAATCGAGCACGCATATTGGTAAAATCATGCTCGATTTTGATCATTGAATATTAGCAACACCCAAACGAACCAAATTTAACTTTATTGTCGGTAGTGGTCTGTAATGTTAACCGATGGCGCACCCAAGAATCGGTTTTGCCCTCAAAAACATGACTTACAATTGACATATTTTACTAAAATATGGGATTAAAATAAAATATTCCATAAAATCTTAAAATACGAGACGTAAATTCCCGCAGTTTTCCGCCACTCAACCGGTGACTGTCGGAATTTTTACCACTTTTAGTTGAACTCACGAAAATTAACGTTTCTCCCCCAATTTTCTCTTG
>JAJZEG010000330.1 GCA_021828605.1 Pseudomonadota bacterium
CATGATTGACTCCGATGACAACCGGCGGATTACCGCGATCCGCCGGTTGGTTCCGTGGGATTTTACGCGGCGGGGTTGATCAGATATTTCGCACCCGTCGCGCGCTGGTAGAACTTGCTGATCATTGCCGGGTTGAGCACGTCGTGGAGCGAAATATGGGCAGTGTAGCGGCTGGCGAAAATATCCTGCAAATGCTGGCCGATAAACTGGCGCATCCGCGCGATTTCAGCCCCGCCTGCGGCGTGCAGATAGGGGGTGAGCAGCCAGCCGCCGACATTCCAGGTCATCCCGAAACTGCGCACCAGCTCGGTCGGCGCGGTGCTCAGCCCGCCATAAATATAGACCTGCTTTTTCTGGGTGGTGCCATACACGCTGAACGGTTTGTCCGCGCCAGCCGCGGCTTCCATGGCTTGCAGGATCTGGCCCGCGAGACGGCCGCCGCCAATCGCATCAAAGGCGAGGTAGGCTTGGGTTTTGGTGATGGCGGCGGTGAGCGAGGCGGCAAAATTATCCGCGCTGGAATCAACCACATGCTCGGCGCCGATCCCGCGCAGCAAGGCGGCCTGCTCGGCGCTGCGCACGATATTCACCAGAGGGATGCCCTCTTCCTTGGTCAATTTGACCAGCATTTGGCCCAAATTCGAGGCGGCGGCGGTATGCACCAGGCCGGTAAAGCCTTCTTTGCGCATGGTGCCGATCATGCCGAGCGTGGTCATCGGGTTCACGAAGCTCGATGCGCCAGCCTCGGCGCTGACGCCGGGCGGCAATTCCAGACAATCCTGCGCGCGGACGCATTTATGCTGCGCATACATCGCCCCGCCCGCGACGCTGACGATTTTGCCGAGCAAGGCTTGCGACGCGGGCGACTTGCCTGCAGCGATCACGGTGCCGGCCCCCTCATTGCCCACCGGCAGCGATTTTCCCTGGCGAACAGCCACCATGCGGTGCAGATGCGGCGGGATGGGCGCTGAGGTGACGCCATTTTCACTGCTCAACTGGGTAACATCACCGACGCTGAGCAGGAGGGCGAGATCGGACGGGTTGATCGGGGTGGCTTCGATGCGAATAACGACTTCGTCATCTGTGGGGTGCGGCACCGGCACCGGGCGAAGCGATAAGGCGACGCGATGGTCATCGGTGATGGTCGAGAACAGCTGGAGGCTGGTTGTGGGAATCGGGGCGGTCATTGTGGCTCCTAATGCCGATGGCGGGTGGGCGACAATGGATGTCGCTTATGATCATTCTGTTATGAGCGAAGATGGGGCGTAACGCGATCAGCATCAAGATCGCGGGTTTGGCGGGGGTTCGATGCTTAAGCCCCGATTTGACATTTTGTGCGGAGGTTCGTTGGATAAGAGATAAATGAGCGGAGGAGGGGCGGATGGGCGAGCGAGCAGCGTCGGTTGCGGTCATTGGGGCCGGGGATTTTATTGGGGCGGCGATTGCCAAGCGGTTTGCTGCTGAGGGGTATTTGGTGTTTGCCGGGCGGCGGGACGGCGATAAATTGGACGGGTTGCGGCGCGAGATCGAGGCCACCGGCGGGCGGGTGCAGGCGCGCGGGCTCGATGCGCGCGACGAGGAGCAGATGGTCGGGTTTCTGGCCGAGGCCGAGGCGGCGGCGCCGCTGGAAGTGTGCATTTTCAATATCGGCGCCAATGTCAATTTTCCGCTGACCGAAACCACAGCGCGGGTGTTTCGCAAAGTGTGGGAAATGGCCTGTTTCGCCGGGTTTCTGGCCGGGCGCGAGGCGGCGCGCCATATGGTGCCGCGCGGTGGAGGGTCGATTTTTTTCACCGGCGCGACCGCCTCGATGCGCGGTGGGGCGGGGTATGCGGCGTTTGCGAGTGCGAAATTCGGCTTGCGGGCGGTGGCGCAGTCAGCGGCGCGCGAGTTGGGGCCGCAGGGTATTCATGTGGCGCATCTGATCATCGATTCCGGGGTCGATACTGCCTGGGTGCGCGAGCGCATGCGCAGCCGGGGCGGCGATGAGGCGGTGGCGGCGATCAAGCCCGATCAGCTGATGCGCCCGCAAGCGGTGGCCGATGCCTATTGGGCGCTGCACACCCAGCCCCGCGATGCCTGGAGTTTCGAGCACGAAATCCGCCCCTATGCCGAGCGTTGGTGAGCGTGCGCGGCGTTCTCCCGCCTAAAGCAGTGCCGCCTTCACCCGCGCTGGTCTGAACGGGGTTTGGCGGAGGCGCGCGCCGGTGGCGTCGAACACGGCGTTGGCGATGACGGCGGCGGTGGGGCAGGTCGAGGGTTCACCGGCGCCGAGGCTGGGGGCGTGCGGGTCGTTATTGACCAGGACGATGTCGATTTGGTCGGGCACGGCATCGAAACGCAGGATCGGATAGCCAACCCAGTCGCGGCTGGTGACGTTGGCGTGGTCGAACGTCACCTCCTCATAGAGGGTGCGGCTGAGCGATTGGATCACATTGCCTTCGATTTGGTTGCGCACCCCATCCGGGTTGACCACCAGCCCGCAATCCTGCGCCACCACCACGCGGGTGACGCGGATGATGCCGGTGGCGGGGTCGAGGATGATATCGGCGATGGTGGCGACGCGCACATTATCGCGGTTGGCCCACGCGATGCCCCGGCCCTTTACCGGCTGGTGATCCAAGGCCGGTTTGCCGAAAGACGTCCGGGGTTGCCAGCCATATTGCTTCGCTGCGGCGTGCAAAACGGCGAGGGCGCGCGGATCATGCACATGATCGAGCCGGAATTGCAGCGGGTCGGTTTTGGTCGCGGCGGCGACTTCATCGATGAAGGCTTCCATCGCGAAAGTGGTCTCGAACTGGGCCGGGGAGCGCAGCCAGGCGGTGCGCAATGCGACCTTGCCCTCGTCATGGCCGGTGACCAGCGCGTTGGGGAAATCATAGGCGTAGGTGACCGAGGGCGAGCCTTGTCCGATTGAGCCGACGCGGTTGGGGTGGCCGATCAGAGCGGCGGCGATCAATGTGGTGTCAGACAAAGTCGGCACCCAGACATGATGTTTCCACGCGCTGACCTTGCCCTGCGCATCAATCGCGGCTTCGAGATGCTGGACAATCGGCGGGCCTTTGGGCTCCCAGCCATGCTCGTCCCAGCGCATCCATTGCACCCGCACCGGCTTGCCGACGGCCTTGGACATGATCGCAGCATCGGCGACGGCGTGATCGAGTCCGTTGCGCCCATAGGCCCCGGCGGCTTCGAACCAGCGGACTTCCAACTGATCGGGCTGCATGCCGAGCAGTTTGGCGATGTCGTGCCGGTCCTGATGCGGCATTTGGGTGCCCGACCAGAAGACCGCGCGGTCGGGCCGGACATCGGCAATCGCACAAGACGGGCCGATTGAGCCATGCATTTGAAATGGGGTGTGATAATGGGCGGTGATTGTGCGTTTTGCCCCGGCCAAGGCCTGCGCGACCGATCCGTGCTTGACCGCGACGGCGTGATGGCCGGGGGCAGCGCGCACCACCGCGTCAAGATCCTGCATGGCCGGCAGGCCGTGCCAGTTTGACCAGTGCGCGCCATACGCATCCGGGGCTTTGGGGTGCAGCACTGAGCCCAGGATTTTTGCGGCCTGGATCGCGCCCCATTCGCTCTGGCACACCACGCCGAGGAAGTTTTTCTGCCGCACGATCTGCACGAAGCCGGGGATCGCCTTGAGCCCGCTGGTATCGACCTTGAGCAGGTCGGCATGCACGCCGAACGGGCGGACCACGCGGCCATGCAGCATGCCGGGGACTTTGACGTCCTGGACATAGGTGAAGCGGGCGGTGACTTTGGCGGGAATATCCTTGCGCGGGATCGAGCGACCCACCACGGTGTATTTGGCGGGGTTTTTGAGTTTGGCTTGCGGGGCAACCTTCATCGCGAAGCGGTGGCCGGTCGCGCCGATCACCACATCGAGCCGCTTGCCCGCAACCAGCGCGCCATAGCTGATCGATTTACCGGGCGCACCATGCACGCTGAAATGGCCGGCTTTGGCCACGATCAGGCTGGGGCGGACGTTGAAATGGGCGCCTGCCCGTTTGATGAGGGCCGCGCGCCCGGCGGCGGCGGCGGCGCGGATTTGCGGGCCAGCATAGCGGATGGTGAGCGACCCATAGGTCGGCCCCTGATCGACCGTTTGCGCGGTATTGCCCATCACCACATCGAGTTGATCAATGGGGAAATCCAGCTCCTCGGCGGCGATTTGCGCCAGGGCGGTTTGGGCGCCGGTGCCGACATCGACCTTGCCGGTGAATAAAGTGGCGCGATTATTCGGATGCACCGCGAGCCAGGCATAGAGCATGGCGGCGTCCGGCGGGGTTGGTTCGGTGGCAACGCTACTGGCGGCCTTGGTCACGTCGCTGCGCGCGAGGAGGGGGAAACTCACCACCAGCCCGGTGGCGAAGCCGATGGCGTCGCGGCGGGTGAGGCCCAGGCGCGACGGGGGGCGAGACGGGGGGCGAGAGTGCGGGTTCGCGGGTTTATCGGTCATAGCGTGATGCTCGCCCGACTGCTGGGTTTGGTGCCGGGTTGCGTGCTGGATTTTTTGGCGGGTTGGGTGATGCGCAGCACCGCGCGCAAAATCCGCATATGGGTGCCGCAGCGGCACAGATTGCCTTGCAAGGCGGTTTTGATGTCATCGCGGGTGGCGTGCGGGTTGCTGGTGATCAAGGCTTGGGCGGCCATGATCATGCCGTTGATACAGTAGCCGCATTGCGCGGCTTGTTCATCAATGAAGGCCTGTTGCAGGTTGTTTGGTTTGCCGTTGGTGCTCAGCCCTTCGAGGGTGGTGATTTTCTGGCCCTCGGCGGCTTTGAGCGGCAGCACGCAGGAATGCACCGCCGCGCCATCGATGATCACGGTGCAGGCACCGCATTCCGAGAGGCCGCAGCCGAATTTTGGCCCGTGCAAGCCCAAATTGTCCCGCAGGGCATAGAGCAGCATCGAATGGGGCTCAGCGGTGATCTGATGGGTCTGGCCGTTGACGGTGAGGGTGATCG
The DNA here is from genome assembly GCA_021828605.1 of Pseudomonadota bacterium. The sequence continues at coordinate 4,977 of JAJZEG010000330.1, forward strand.
GCTGGGGCGTCGTCTGGGTGGGCTGGGTCATGGGGCGGTGCTACTCGCTTAATGGATCATGCCTTGGTTAAATTGGGCGCCGTTGGTGGCATGCAAGCGGCGTCGATCATTGAGGGGATTGCGGGTGATGGTGCGGTGGTGGGGGCCAGCGCCAGATTGCGCGCCATGGCTTCGGGGTCGATGATCAGACCGGCGAGACTGTCGCGCATTGCGGCAAAGGCGCCACTCGCGGTCAACATCAGATCCGGCCAGACCGATTGCTCGGCCTGCCACGCCCCGGCGGCGCGTTCATGCTCCTGCGGGATGGCGCTGAGCAGGGTCGCGGCCAGATGCGGGGCGCGCAGGGCGGCGGCGCGGACGATGATCGAGAGTGTTGGATTATGCTTATGGGCCATCGCCGAGGAGCCGCCGCGTCCCGGTGCGGTCGGCTCGCGGGCTTCGGCGATTTCGGCCTGCATCAGCAAAACGATGTCGGTGGCGATTTTACCGAGGCTGCCGAGCGCGGCGGCGATGGCGCAGCCGAGCCGGGCGAGCGGGGCGCGGTTTGTGTGCCAGGGCAGCTTGGATGCGGGCAGGTCGAGGGAAGCGGCGAAGGCGGTGATAAATCGCGCTGTGTCGGCGCCTAAGCCGTCGCGTGTGCCCGCCGCACCGCCATATTGGAGCAGGAGCGCGTGGTCGGCGGCATGGCGCAGCGCGTGCCGTATATCATGGAGCATGGCCAGATATTGCGCGGCTTTCAGGCCGAAGGTGGTGGGCAGGGCCGGTTGCAGCAGGGTGCGCGCGATCATGGGTGTGGCGGCATGGGTGCGCGCGAGATCGGTCAGGCTGGTGATCATGGCGTCGGCATCATGATCGAGGAGCACCAGACCCTGGCGCAGTTGCAGCACCAGAGCGGTATCGATGATGTCTTGCGAGGTACCCGCGCGATGGACCGCCTGCGCATGGTCGGGCACCTGGGCGCGCAACCAGGCGACCAGAGGGATCACGATGGTCCCGGCATGGGCACCCGCCTCGGCCAGGGCCGCGTGATCAAGGTTGAGTGCGGGGCCGTTGGCGTCACAGGCGGCGATAATCGCGGCGGCGGCGTCAGGGCTGATCGCGCCGATGGCGGCGTTGGCCCGCGCCAACCCGGCTTCGACATCGAGCAAGGCCTGGGCGCCGCCGTTTGCGTCGAAAATCAGCCGCATCGGCTGGCTTGCTGCCATCTGGGCGGGCAGAGGCAGCATGGCGCTCAGACCCGTTCGAGCAATAGGGCGATACCCTGGCCGACACCGATACACATGCTTGCCAGTGCGCGTTTGCCCCCCAAGGCTTCGAGCGCACGCAAGGCGGTCCCGGCGAGGCGCGCGCCGGACGCGCCGAGCGGATGGCCGAGCGCGATGGCGCCGCCATGCGGGTTCACCCGTGCATCATCATCGGCGAGGCCGAGGCGGCGGGTGACGGCGAGGGCTTGGCTCGCGAACGCCTCGTTCAGTTCGATCACATCGATATCGCGGAGTGATAATGTGCAGCGTGCAAGCAGTTTTTCGGTGGCCGGGGCCGGGCCGATCCCCATGATCCTTGGTGCGACGCCTGCGGTGGCCATGCCGATAATCCGCGCGCGCGGGGTGAGGCCGTGGGCGTGCGCGGCCTCGGCGGAGGCGATCAGCAGAGCGCCAGCGCCGTCATTGACGCCTGACGCGTTCCCGGCGGTGACGCTGCCATTCGCGCGGAATGGGGTTTTCAGTTTGCCGAGACCTTCCAAGGTGGTGTCGGCGCGGGGATGCTCGTCGGTATTGATGATGACATCGCCTTTGCGGCTGGCCAAGGTGACCGGGGTGATCTCGGGCGCGAAAAATCCGGCCTGCTGGGCGGCGGCGCATTTCATCTGGCTGCGATAGGCGAAGAGATCCTGATCGGCGCGGCTGATCGCGAAATCGGCGGCGACGTTTTCGCCGGTTTCGGGCATGGACTCGACGCCATACTGGGCGCGCATCAGCGGGTTGATGAAGCGCCAGCCGATGGTGGTGTCGAAAATCTCGGCATTCCGGCTGAAGGCGTCGCTGGCTTTGGGCATCACGAACGGCGCGCGACTCATGCTTTCCACGCCGCCCGCGATGATCAGCTCGGCCTCCCCGGCGCGGATTGCGCGGGCGGCACTGCCCACCGCATCGAGCCCGGAGCCGCACAGCCGATTAAGGGTGCCGCCGGGAACCTGCTCGGGCAATCCGGCCAGCAAGGCGGCCATGCGCGCGACATTGCGGTTATCCTCGCCCGCCTGATTGGCGCAGCCGAGCAGCACTTCATCAAGCGCGGCGGGATCAAGGCTGGGGTTGCGCGCGAGCAGGGCGCGGAGCGGGATTGCGGCCAGATCATCGGCGCGAACGCTGGCCAAGGCGCCGCCATAGCGACCGAACGGGGTGCGGATATAATCGCAAATGAAGGCGTCGCGCATGGGTATCAAAACTCCAAAAACACCGTTTCAGCGTCGCCTTGCAGGGCGATATCCAGATGATAGTGATCCGGCGCCAATCGGCGCGCGATCAAAGTGGCGCGGCGGGCGGGCGGCTCGATCAAAGTCAGCACCGGATCGGTCGCGTTCAACGGCTCGTCGGGGAAATAGAGCCGGGTGAATAAGGGTTTGAGCAGGCCGCGCGCGAGAATGGCGAGGCCGCAATGCGGAGCCTGCAGCACATTGCCGCGCGGCCCGGCATGGCCGGGTATTGGTTCGGGCTTGAGGGTGACGAAGCGGAACTGCCCGGTCGCATCGCTCGCGGCGCGGCCATAGCCGGGGAAGGTTTCGCTACGCGCGGGGGAGGGCTGGAACAGTTCAATCGCCCCATCGGTCACCGGCGCGCGGCCACCGTCGGTGATCCGTCCGGTGAGAATAATCGGGGTTCCGTGTGCGCCGAAGCGGGTTAGATCAGCCCAGCCCGGCTCATGGATCAGATGCCAATAGGGGCCGATGGTTTGGCTGGCGGCGGGCATCGCTCAGCCCTCCATCGGCGTGGCGGCGCGGCCACGGAGCGTGATGTCGAACCGGTAGCCGAGCGCGTAATCGGGTTGGGTGACGTTGATATCGAAGGCGGCGATCAGGCGGCGGTTGCGGGCGGCCTGATCGGGGATGGCGTGGAAAATCGGATCAAGTTCCAGCAGCGGGTCGCCGGGGAAATACATCTGGGTGATCAGCCTTGCGGCGAAACCCGCGCCGAACAGCGAGAAATGAATATGGTTGGGCCGCCAGGCATTGGGATGATTGCCCCACGGATAGGCGCCGGGCTTGATGGTGATGAAGCGATAAGCACCCTGGGCATCGGTGAAGACCCGGCCATGGCCCGCGAAATGGGGATCGAGCGGCGCGTCATGCTGGTCATTCGGGTGGGCGTAGCGCCCGGCGGCGTTGGCCTGCCACAGCTCGATCATGCTGTTGGCGACGGGCCGGTTATCCTCGTCGCGCACAAAGCCGGTGACGATGATCCGCTCGCCCAAGGCCGCACCATGAGGGTTGAGGGTGAGATCGCTGCATGGCGAGAAGAGGGAGGGTGTGAAGTTGGGGCCGGTGGTTTCGGTGAGGCTGGGCGGGATCGCGATCAGCGGTTGGCGCGGGCTGCGCAGCATGGTGCTGCGATAGGCGGGATCGAGATAAGGCGGCTGGGTGGCGGGCGCGAGCGGGTCGAGATGAAAGGCGGGAAGCGTCATGGCGGTTCCTCGGACGCTGGGGGGAGTCGATGGCGATGGTCTTGATCGAGATAGCAGCGCGCCGGGCGGTCAGGCAACTCGCTCTCCGCCGCGCCAGACCGCGCGGATCACTGGCTGCTGCTGATGCAGGCGCACCTGCACCAAATCCGCGCGCAGGCCCGGTTCGATCCGTCCGCGATCAGCAAGCCCGACCATGGCCGCCGGGGCGGTGCTGACCAGCGCGATGGCGGCGGGGAGATCCAACGCGCCATGGGTGACGCAGGCGAAGGCGGCTTCGATCATCGAAGCCGGGACGTAATCGGAGGCCAGCGCGTCGATCAAACCGGCGCGCACCAAATCGAGCACCGCGACATTGCCCGAATGCGAGCCGCCGCGCACGATGTTGGGTGCGCCGCCGATAATGGCGATATGAAAGGCGCGGGCCGCGCTCGCGGCGGCTTTGGTCACCGGGAACTCGGCGATGGCGATGCCGTCACGGTGATTGTCGCGCACCTCCTCAGCGGTGCGGTCATCATGCGAGGCCACCGGAATGCCCCGGGGGCGGGCCGCGCTGAGGGCGGCGGCGCGGTTGGGCGCGGTCCAGCGCGCGCGGCTTTCGTTGAGCAGCGCGATCATGGCGGTGATCGCGGCGTCGTCATGGCCTTCGGCTGCGCGCATCTGGCGGTATTGCTCGATATCGGCATATTGGCCGATGCCGGGGCTATGATCCATCAGGCTGATCAGGCGCACCAGCGGATCATCGATGGCGGCAAGCAGCAAATCGAGCATGGTCGGTGAGGGCAGCTCGCAGCGTAAATGCAGGAAATGCTCGGCCTTGAGCATATCGGTGCCCGCCAAGGCGGCGAGGTCGGCCTGACCATCGCGGAAGGTTTGTAGCCGCTCTTTTTCAAAGCCGATATCACCGAGGCACAATGCGTCGAACACGGTGGTCACCCCTGCTGCGGCGCATTGGCTGTCATGGGCGAGCAAGGCCGAGCGCGAGGGCCAGCGGGCATTATGGCGCGGCAAAACCTGGCGTTCCAGATTATCGGTGTGCAAATCGATAATGCCGGGGATCAAATAATCTTCCGCGCAATCGATGCCGCTGGCCGCTGGGCTGGGATTGATGGCGGTGATCAGGCCGTTTTGCACCACCAGATGCCCGGTGATCACTTGGTCAGGCAGCACCAGCCGCGCGTTGTTCAAAATCAGCATTGATCGGGTGATATCCCAGTTTGCTCGAACGGGCGAGGGCGGCGGGGCTGAGGGTCGGGGTCGGCTGGAAGGAAGGAAGCGATGGCGCGGATGGACGGGATTTAATTTAGGGCGCGTCATGTGCGCATTACGCCTCGGCAAGGAAGGGCTGCAAAAATTACGGCCTAATCTCGATTTTGAGTTTTGACGCATTTTGACTTCGCCGGGTCAATCGTCACGCGTAGATCTCATAATTAAGAAATAATCATCGAAAATAATGCTGTATCCGTCACCAGAAACCCAAGACCCGACGATCAAGACTGTTCGGAGTTCGATATTAGAATCAGATCAAAATATGGGCCATCTCAAGATGATCCCCGGTTTAATGGATTATTCGCTTAACAAATTCTGACAAATAATTGACATTACATCTGTGTAGGTTTTGGGTGTTCCGTTGGTCTGGCATGCAAAAATTTATTGCGAATCAACGCAAAAGTGTAGACTTTTATGGAGTTTTTGTGCTATATATAAATTTGTAGGTAAAATAGCGTCGCGAAAAATGCAGCTTTTAAGGTGGAATGTGTTATGGGTTTGATCTCAACTTCTAACGTTGACGTGCTCAAATCAGGACAGAAATTGCAGGCTGAACGCCGCACTGAGGATCGCACCCGGGTGCTGAGCTCGGCCAAATTATTATTTGGTGGATACAGTAAAACTGTTTTCGACTGTGTAATCCTTGATCGTTCGCGCAATGGATTAAGGGTGCAGACTGGGTCAACGCATGTTCTGCCCAACGAACTTATTGTAGAATTTTCAAATGGCTCTCGGCGGAATGCCCGGCTGGTTTGGGCAACCTGCGCTGAGGCGGGCTTGCAATTTGAATCTGACGCGGTTTGATCGCCCCTGAACTTACGGCGCGCGTTGAGCGGGCTTATTTGGCTTAGTCGTTAGATAGTCGCGGCGAGAATCGCCTCGTTTGATTGAGGCTGGGCCGCCCTCAATGGCTGTTTTGTTCGCCGCGACGGCAATTATTTTTTCTATTTCAGATTGTGCGAATGGCGGACGAAAAGTCGGGCTTGCCTATGTCGCGTTGAATGGGTCACCATGCTGCGCCGCAGGAGGATATCATGCCAGACAGCACGCAATCCAGCCCATACCCGTCATTTCCCGCCAGCGAACATCACGCCCCATCGCACGCGCAGCGTTTGACCAGGCTTGATGATGCCGACATCGTCAGCCTCAGCCTTTATGTCAAACCGCGTGCTCATGCCGCCGCATCGGATCTATTTGCGGCCCGGGCCGCCGCCCACGCGCCCGATATTGCCGCGATCACCGCCTTCGCCGCTGAGCATGGGCTTACTGTGATCGAGGCGGATGCGCGGCGACGCTTGGTGCGCTTGAGCGGCAATGCCGGTGCGATCCGCGCGGCCTTCGGCGCTGATTTGCATTGGTATCAGGGTGCGGCCGGGCGGTTTCGGGCCTATACCGGGATGCTGCATATGCATGAATCAATTGCACCCATTGTCGAGTCGGTGCTCGGGCTCGATACCCGCCCAGTTGCTGCTTCGCGGTTGCAATATCCGGTGCCGGGGCAGGCGGTGGCGGCTTATTTGCCCAATGAAATTGGTGCGTTATACGGGATTCCGCGCAGCCCGACCGGGGCGGGGGAATGTATCGCGATCATCGAATTGGGCGGGGGCTTTCACCAGAGCGATATCACCAGCGCGTTCGCGGCGATGGGCTTGGCCGCGCCCAGCGTGATCGCGGTCAGCGTGGATGGCGCTGCCAATGCGCCGAGCAACCCGAACGGGGCGGATGGTGAGGTCGGGCTTGATATTCAGGTGGCGGGTGCCATCGCGCCGGGTGCGAAAATAGCGGTGTATTTCACCCCCAATACCGATGCCGGATTTGCCGATGCGATTAGTTTTGCGGCGGCGGATACCGTCAATCGTCCGTCGGTAATGTCGATCAGCTGGGGCGGGCCGGAATCGGGCTATTCGGTGCAGGCGCGCACGACCCTCAATACGGCGCTACAGGATGCGGTCCTGGCGGGGGTGACGGTTACCGTGGCGGCGGGGGATAATTTGGCGACCGATGGGGTGAGTGATGGCGCCGCCCATGTCGATTTTCCAGCCGCCAGCCCGTTTGTGGTCGCGTGCGGTGGCACCAGCATCACGGTGACAAGTGGGACGATTACCGCCGAGGTGGTGTGGAATAGCGGGACCAGCGGCACCGGCGGCGGGATTTCGACGGTGTTTCCGCCTCCCGCCTATCAAAGCGGCGTGAGTTTGCCGCCCAATGTCAGCACCGGGCAGAGCGGACGCGGCGTGCCGGATGTGGCGGCTGATGCGGACCCGGCGACCGGCTATCAAATTACCGTTGATGGCCAAACCTTTGCTGTGGGCGGCACCAGCGCTGTGGCGCCGCTCTGGGCGGGGTTTTTCGCGCTGGTCAATCAGGGGCGCGGCAAGCGGCTGGGCCAGGCCAATGCGGCTCTCTATGCCAATCAGGCCGCGTTTCGCGAAATCACCAGCGGTAATAATAGGCCGAGCGGCTCGACCGTAGGATATCAAGCCGGGCCAGGCTGGAATGCCTGCACCGGGCTCGGGGTGATGCGCGGGGCGGCGTTGCTCGCGGCCTTGATTAAGGCGTAACGGGCCAGACTCAGCCGCGCCCGAGCAGGGGCATGCTTAGCGGCAGCATGACGGCTTCGAGCAGGTTAATCTCGGGCGGCAAACTCGCCATCAAAACCGCAGCGCGGGCGACCTCGGCGGCTGGCATCAGGCCTTCGGTGGCGCGCACCGCTTCGGCATCGGGCCAGATGTCGCTTTCGGTATTGCCCGGATGCAGGATCGAGACGCCAATGCCATGCGCCCGGCCATCAAGGGCCAAGGCGCGGGTCATGCCGTCGAGGGCAAATTTCGAGGTGGTGTAGGGGACCGAATGACGGCGCGGCACCCGTGCCGAAACCGAGCCAATATTGATAATGCGCCCGGATTTTTGCGCCAGCATCAGGCGGAAGGCCCGCTGCGCGCAGGCGAAGGCGGCGGTGACGTTGACCGCCATGACGGCGGCGAAATCCTCGACTGCGAGATCTTCGGTGCGTTTCGCGGTGGCTCTGCCCGCATTATTGACCAGAATATCCAGCCGATTGCCGAACAGCCGCGCGGCCTCGGCAAACAAGGCGGCGCGCTCGGCCTCAAGGGTGATATCGGCGGCGAATACATGGCAGGCGGTGCCGATTTGTGATGCTGCGGTGGCGAGCCTTGCGCCATCGCGACCGCAAATCAACACCGTGCAGCCCTCGGCGGCGAAACCGGCGGCAATGGCCAGACCAATGCCGCCGCCGCCGCCAGTCACCAAGGCGGCTTTACCGGCAAGCGCGCCTGCCATAATTTTCAGGAAGCCTGGGTGACGAATTTGGTGGTGAGATACGCCTCAATCGCTTCGGCGCCGCCCTCCCAGCCAATGCCGCTATCCTTCATCCCGCCAAACGGGGTTTCCGGCAAAGCGATGCCATGATGGTTAATCGACACCATTCCGCTCTCGATTTGATGGCCGAGGGCGGTGACGGTTTTGGTCGAGCGCGTATAGGCATAGGCGGCGAGGCCATAATCGAGGCGGTTGGCCTCGGCGATGGCGTCATCGAAGGTGGCGAAGCGATTGACCAAAGCGAGCGGGCCAAACGGTTCCTCATTCATCGCCCGGGCGCTGGTCGGCACGTCGGTCATCACGGTGGGTTCGAAAAAATAGCCCTTATTGCCAATCCGCGCGCCACCGGCGGCGATTTTGCCGCCGTGTTTTTGCGCATCGGCAATGAAGCCCTCAATGGCGGGGATACGCCGTTCATTGGCGAGCGGACCCATGGTGATGCCGGGCTCGAGCCCGTCGCCGACTTTGATTTTGGCGACCGCACCCAGGAAGCGCTCCATAAATCCGTCATACACGCCGTCTTGCACCAGAAACCGGGTGGGGGCGACGCAGACTTGGCCGGCATTGCGGAATTTATTGGCGGCGAGGATTTTGGCGGCGGCGTCCAGATCGGCATCGTCAAAAATGATCGCGGGGGCGTGGCCGCCCAGTTCCATGGTTGCGTGTTTCATGTGCTTGCCCGCGAGCGACGCCAAATGCTTGCCCACGGCGGTCGAGCCGGTGAACGAGATTTTGCGCACCGAGCGATGCGGGATCAGATATTCGGAAATCTCAGACGGCACACCGAACACCAAATTAAGCACGCCCGGCGGCAGACCGGCATCGGCGAAGGCGCGCACCAGTTCGGCGCAGGAGCCCGGTGTTTCCTCGGGGCCCTTCAGGATCACCGCACATCCCGCAGCGATACCCGCTGAAACTTTGCGCACCGCCTGGTTGATCGGGAAGTTCCAAGGGGTGAAAGCGGCGACAATGCCGAGCGGTTCTTTGACCACCAGCTGATAAATGCCATCGCCGCGGGCGGGGATAATCCGGCCATAGGTGCGCGGCGCTTCCTCGGCGAACCAGTCGATCACATCGGCGGCGAGCAGGGTTTCACCCTTGGCTTCGGGCAGCGGCTTGCCTTGTTCCAGGGTCATGATGCGCGCGATGCTATCGGCGCGCTCGCGAATTAAATTGGCGGCCTTGCGCATGATTTTGGCGCGCGCTTGCGGGCTGGTTTTCCGCCAGATGGCGAAACCGGCCTCGGCGGCGGTGATCGCTGCGTCCAGATCGGCGCGTTCGGCATGAGCGAGATCGCCGATTTTTTCCTCGGTGGCGGGGTTGATAATATCGAGGGTGCGGCCCGATTGGGCAGCAATCCATTCGCCGCCGATATGCAGCATGACGTCGTGGCTCATATTTCGCTCCGTTCGTGTGTCAGGTTTCCAGACTTATCGGTATATGGTCTCGAAAGCAGTGTCGATTCAATGATCAGCCGCTTCCTATCGTGCTCAGCACGCGCCGGAGAATGGTAAACATCGCATCCAGCTGATCATCGGTGGTGATGAACATCGGCGCGCGGATGATGGTGTCGCCGGTGACCCGCACGACCAGCCCGGCTTCGAAACAGGCGCGCATCACGGCAAAACCACGCGCGCCTGGGGTGGGCGCAGAGGCTAAATCGGCCGCGCCGAGCAGCCCGTAGCCGCGCGTATCAGTTACGCAGGGCAGATGAGCGAGATCGGCAATGCGCGCCAGAAATCCGGGCGCGAGGGCGGCGGCGCGGGTGAATAAATCCTCGTCGTGATAGAGTTGCAATGTCGCCAGGGCGGCGGCACAGGCGACCGGATGGGCTGAATAGGTATAGCCGTGGAAAAACTCGATGGCGTTCGGGCTGGCGGCATCAAGGATGGTTTGTTGGATCTCCTCGCGCATGGCGACGGCGGCCATCGGGATATTGCCGTTGGTGATCGCCTTGGCCATGGTCAGAATATCGGGGGTGACGCCAAAGGCTTGAGCGGCGAACGGATGGGCGGCGCCCTCATGGCTGGTGCGTCCGAAACCGCAAATCACCTCGTCAAAAATCAGCAAAATA
>JAJZEG010000325.1 GCA_021828605.1 Pseudomonadota bacterium
CAGGTCGCGATTGGGCCGAGATCATTCGACAGGCCGAAGAAGGGTAGCAGGATATCGGCGGGGAGGATGCGGGTCGCACCGTCGAGATCGGCGACTTCGACGCCGGTGAGCTTCCCCGCCGCTCCGTGCAAGGCGTGGAGTTGGTAGGGGGTGACCAGATTGATGGTGCCGTTCGCGGCGGCTTCGTCGAGCTGGGCGGCCATTTCCGGGGCGGCGCGGAACTTGGCACGGCGATGCACCACCGCGACCGAAGCGGCGATGTCATGCAAGGCCAAAGCCCAATCGACCGCCGAGTCGCCGCCGCCCGCGATGACCACATGTTTGCCGCGCAACGCCTCACGGCGGCGGACGTAATATTGCACGGCGCCGCTGGCTTCATAGTCCGCGAGGCCCGGCAAGGGCGGCCGATTCGGACCGAACGCCCCTGCCCCGGCGGCGATGACCACCGCTTTGACCGCGATGGTTTCGCCGCCATCGGTGGTGAGGGTGAAGGCGCCGGGTTGGCCAATGAGGCTCTCGACTCGACGACCCAGCAGGCGTTGCGCTTTGAACGGGGCGATTTGCGCCTCCAGCCGGTCGATCAGCATGGCGGCATCAATCGCCGGGTAGGCCGGGATGTCGTATATGGGTTTCTCGGGGTACAAGGCCGCGCATTGGCCGCCGACTTCGCTCAGCGCATCGATGAGCACGCAGGACATTTTTAACATGCCACATTCAAAAACCGCGAACAGCCCGGCGGGGCCTGCGCCGATAATTGCGATATCGGCCTCGATTATTGTCGTCATCGCCTCACCTCATTGTCTGCGAGATACCGGTAAGCATCTGGCGGTGATCGTCAATGGGTGCAGTCTGGGGATGGGGTCTGGGGGCTCGCCTCGAGCAAGGAGATCGGGCAGGTTAGCGCCATGGGAGACTATAAGTTGAGTTTGGCTGATGAGCAGGCCACCGAATCGCTGGCGCGGTGCCTGGCTTACGCGTGTAAAGCGGGCGATGTGTTGCTGCTCTCGGGGCCGCTGGGGGCGGGAAAATCATGTTTCGCGCGAGCGTTTATTCGCATGATTGCCGGTGATCCGGTGCTGGAGGTGCCCAGCCCGACTTTTACCCTGGTGCAGACCTACCCGACCGAGCCGCCGATTACCCATGCGGATTTATGGCGGGTGGCGGATGCCAGTGAGGTGGTGGAGTTGGGGTTGGAGTGGAATGATCAGGGAATTGCGCTGATCGAATGGCCGGATCGGCTCGGCGATCAGACGCCCGATCAGGCTTTGCGGGTCGAGTTGGATTGGGCGGACGGCGCTGGTCGGACGGTGCGGCTGCAAGGGCCGGATCGGCTGATTGATCGGGTGCGCGCAAATAAATTGGATGGCGCGCCATGAGCAGCGGTCCGGTGGTGAGTGCGGTGACCATGGGCACGGCGTTTTTGCCGGCTCTGGCGCGCGCCTGGCTGGGTGCGGCGGCGGCAGCGGGGCGTGATCCGGCGGATGGGGTGTTGGTGCTGCCGACCAGGCGGGCAGCGCGGGCGGCGGCGGCGGCGTTTTTGGAGGCGCATGGCAAGCCGCTGATTTTGCCGCGCATTATCGCGATTGGCTCGGGCGATGAGGCGGCGTTGGGGCTGCGCGCTGCGTTGAGCTTGCCGCCCGCGATCCCGGCTGAGCAGCGGCGGGCGGTGTTGGCGCGGGTGATTTTGCGCCTGGGTGGGCGGGATGGCGCGCCGACGCGGCTGGCGGATGCGCTGCTGCTGGCCGATGAATTGGCGCGGCTGATTGATGATGCCGAGCAGGCCGAAATTGATTTGGCGGAAACGCTGCCGGGAATCGTCGGGCCGGATTTGGCGCAGCATTGGCAGAGCACGCTCGATTTTTTGGCGATTGTCACCCAGCATTGGCCGGTGATTTTGGCCGAACAAGGGGCGGTTGATCCGGCGCGGCGGTTGCGGCTCAGCCTGGATGCGCAGGCGCAGTTTTGGGCGCTGATGACGCCCGATCAGCCGGTTTGGCTCGCGGGGTTAGCGGTCGCGACCCCGGCGGTGGCGCGGCTTGCACAAATGATGGCGCAGCGTCCGCAGGGGCGCGTGGTGTTGGCCGGGTATGACCCGCTTTTATCCGATGCGGCGTGGCGGGCGCTGGGGGCGACGCCGACCCATCCGCAAGCTGGGTTGGCGCGGTTGATTGCGGCGATTGGGGTCGAACGCGCAGAAATTGAGCTGTGGGAGCAGCCGGGGCCGATGGCGGAGGCGCGGGCTTCCTTGTTGCACCGGGCGTTTTTGCCGTCGGTGAGTTTGGATGAGTGGCAACAGCCGGTGGCCACGGCGGAAATCGGGCTTGATCGGCTGCGCGCGGCGGATGAGCAGGATGAAGCGCGGGCGATTGCGCTGGTGTTGCGCGAGGCGCTGGAAGACCCGACGCGGGATGCGGCTTTGGTGACGCCGGATCGCGGGCTGGCGTTGCGGGTGACGGCGGAATTGGCGCGGCTGGGAATTAGGGCGGAGGATAGTGCGGGCGAGATGGTGGCCGATACGCCGCCTGCGGTATTGTTGCGATTGCTCGCGGCGGCGCAGCAAGCGGGGTTTGCGGCGGTGCCGTTGCTCGCTTTGTTACAGCATCCGTTGACCCAGGCCGGGCTGGGGCGCGGACAGGCTCGTGCCCAGGCGCGCGCGCTTGATTTGATGCTGCGCGAGCGATTGCCGGGGCCGGGATTTGCCGCGTTGCAATTTGCCGCCGAGCAGACCGATGTCGAACTGGCCGGGTTTGTTGCTCATTTGCAGGTGATTTTGCGCCCGCTGGGCTCGGCTGAGGCGGGCAGTCCGGTGGCGTTGTTGGATGCGCTGATCGAGACGGCGGAGGGGTTGGCGGCAACGGATGAGGTGCCGGGCGCGGTCGCGTTATGGTCCGGTGCGGCGGGGGCGGCGGTGTCGGCGGTGCTGAGCGAGCAGATGCGGGCGTTGCGCGATATGCCGGATATCAAGCCGACCGAGCTGCCTGCTTTGCTCGATGCGGTGCTGGGGGCGACCCGGCTGCGCCGTCCGCGCACCCAGGACGCTAATCCGCGCATCGCGATTTGGGGGTTGCTCGAAGCCCGGTTGCAGAGCGTGGATACGCTGGTGTTGGGCGGGATGGTGGAGGGGGTGTTTCCAGCGGAGCCTGATCCGGGGCCCTGGCTGTCGCGACCGATGCGCCGCGCGGCGAGCCTGCCCGATGGGGCGATGCTGATTGGCGAGACTGCCCATGATGTGACCAGCCTGATTGCCAGCTGTCGGCGGGTTATTCTCTCGGCACCGACGCGCCGGGGGCGAGCGCCCGCCGTGCCGTCGCGGTTTTTGGCGCGTATTGAGATTTTGTTGCGTGGGGCGGGGCAGAGCCTGCCGATGCATCCGGCCTCGGTCTGGAGTGCGGCACTCGATCAGCCGGTCGCGCGGATCAATCGACCGCGACCCGAACCGCGACCACCGGCCTTGGTGCGGCCCAAGGATTATTCAATCTCGCAAATCACCACCTTGCTCGCTGATCCTTATGCGATTTATGCCGAGTTGATTTTACGGCTCAAACCGTTGGGTGCGCTGGATGCCGAGACCGATGACGCGCTGTTTGGCACCATTGTTCATGAGGGGTTGGATGAAATCGCCTGTGAACCGGGTTGGGCGGAAAAGCCAGAGGCCGAAGCGGCGCTCGCGGCGGCTTTTGGGCGTGCGGTGCTGGGGCGGCGGTTGCGCGGCGGGTTGGAGGCGTTTTGGCTGGTGCGGTTGCAACGGATTGCCGCTTGGGTTGTGGCGATTGAGCGCGAGCGGAT
>JAJZEG010000392.1 GCA_021828605.1 Pseudomonadota bacterium
AGCCGCCCCACCATCATCGGCCTCCGCCGGTTGGGCCGCCAGGATCAAAGCGGCATGAGATTCGCTGACATCGAGCACCGCCGTCGTCGCCGAGACCAGTTTTTCCTCAATCGCCGCGTAGATCGCGCGCATCAGCCGCGAATGATCCAGCATATGCACATGCGCATCGAGCAGCGGGCCGAGTTCGGTTTCGCTCTCCTCGGGCAGTTGGGCCAATCGCGCGCGCAATTTCACCAATTGCTGGCGCGCGCGCTCCACCGCGTCATCGAGCGTGCGGCGCTCGGCGGCGATATCGGCGGCGGCAATTTTATGGCGGGTAATTTCGAGCTTGGGCTCAGCCGCAAAAGCGATGGGCCCAATCGCAATCCCCGGCACCACGCCGCCACCAACCAGGGTGATTTGTCGGCGCGGCTTACGCGGTGAGGGATTAACCGATCGCATGGATCGCGCGTATCATACTCAGTCGGATTCGTTGAATCCCGCCTCAACCAGCGCGACAATTGCGGCCAAAGCCTCTTTCGCGTCCCAGCCTTCGGCGGTGATCTCGATGGTGCAGCCTTGCGCCGCCCCTAACATCATCAAACCCATGATCGATTGCGCGGAAACAAATTGCTGCTCGCGCCCGACCTCGACCGAGGCGCTGAACCGTTCCGCCAGCGTGACCAGTTTGGCGGCAGCGCGTGCATGCAGCCCGCGCTTGTTGCGGATCACCGCATGATGCACCAGCCGCAGCGCCGATGCCTCGTTTTCGTCACTCATAGCAGGCGTCAACCAATCGCCCGGCCCGGCAGGCTGGCATGCAGCACGTCCGATCCGGTCGCAATATATTTGCGCCCCGCCGCCTCGGCACAATGCACCGCCTCAATCAAACCATAAGTGCCACGAATTTTCGCGAGCTTGACCAGCATCGGCAAATTCATCCCTGCCAGCACCTCCACGCCGGGGCGCGCCAGCATCGACATCGCCAGATTGCAGGGCGTGCCGCCAAACATATCGGTCAGCACCACCACCCCATCGCCCATATCGACCTCGGCGACCCGGCTGGCCACTTCCGCGCGCTGTTGTTCGATATCGGTGTCAGCCCCCACCGCGACGGTCGCGACATTGCGTTGCGGGCCGACCACATGCTCCATCGCATCGCGCAGCGCCTCGGCCAACGCGCCGTGACTCACCAGTACGAGGCCGATCATCTCGACATGCCCATCATCGTATTTCTCCAAAAGCACGCGGCGTTGGCGCCGCACAATCCACGCCTGATGGCCCCGTTGATCCGGTCAGGGCGCGGCTGATCGTCGCATTTTCGACGGCGACATCGCGCGTTTGCCCCAAGGTGCGATGTTCGATGCGCAGGCGCCAGCCTTGGCTGGTCAGATGCGCGGCCAGGGCTTCGATCATGGTCACCGATCGATGCCGTCCCCCGGTGCAACCAATCGCGATCGTTGCGTAGGTTTTGCTCTCGCGTAAAAAGCGCGGCAACAGGAAATCAACCAGATCGGTCAGCCGACGCAGGAACCCGGTATAATCCGGATCCTGTTCGATATAGGCACGAACCATCGGATCGAGACCCGTCAAAGCGCGCAGATCGGCTATGTAATGCGGATTGCGCAAAAACCGTGCATCGAACAGCAAATCCGCGTCGCGCGGCGTGCCGTTGGGAAAGGCAAACGACACCAACGTCACCGCGAGCCCGCCATCACTGCCGCGATAGCGGGCGGCGATCATTTCCCGCAAACTCGGCAACGGCAGCTCGGACGTATCGACCAGCCAATCGGCGGCGCTGTTCAGCGCCAGGGTCAAAGCGCGCTCGGTTGCCACACCCTCGGCAATCGTGCCGTGCGGGGCCAGCGGATGACGCCGGCGGGTTTCGGTATAGCGCCGCTGCAACACCGCCGATTCGGCGGTCGCGAAAATCAAATCGAGCTTCACCCCTTCGCCGCGCAGCCGGGCCAGGGTTTCGATCAGTTCGGCCGCGTTGAAATCGCGGGTGCGCACATCAACGCCAATCGCGGTGCGATGATCGGTATGGATCAATGAATCGAGCAATTTCAGCGGCGCATTATCCACCGCCTCGAAGCCCAGATCCTCCAGGCTGCGCATGATCGAGTTTTTGCCCGCACCAGACAAGCCGCTGACCACCACGATTCGCGCCGGATCACTCATGCCGCAAACGCGCCGCAGTGCTGGCTGCGCCGACCACAGGCAACATCGAGCGCCCAATGCACCCTAATCGGCGCCGAGGCCAAAGCCGGATCAAGCGTGATCACAGGCACCGCCGCGCGCGCCAGCGCAGGCAGGCGGGTTGCATCTGCGCCAAGCTGCACGATCAGCCGCAAGGTTGCCGACGCGCGATGGTCGATCCGAAATAAACCCAATCCACGCAGTTCAATCATCCCGGCGAGTGCGGTGCACGGGCGGATCTGCCCACCGTCAATCATGACTTGATCGTCGCCAATCAGGTCAAAGCCGCGATCAATGAGCCGTAGCAGCAAGTCAGACTTGCCCGATCCGGGCGGCCCAACCAGCAAAACAGCGTCATCGCTCAGCGCGGCACAAGAGGCATGCACTCGCATCACCAACCGATTGTGGCAAGTTTTAGGCGCGAGCGAAAGAGGGGGTTGCGGTAATCTCATCAGATCATGAACAATTTGATATTTTATTCCGATCCCGCCGATGTGGTGGTGAAGGGTGCGATGGCGTGCTGCCGGACGCGATCATGACCGGTGAAAGTTGCCAAAATGATAAGCGTGCGTGGATGCCTCAATCTTGCGTCGATCCGTAACGGATGTCATGTCCAGGCATGATGGAGTTTCAACGGATAAAATGAGGGTGTCGCGCCGCGCTTTGATCGGCACGCTGCCGGTGCTGGGCGCCCTTGCCGGGTGCCATCGCGCTGGCGCGCATGGCGCGGACCAGAATCTTGCCCCCGAGAGCTTCGCGCCTTTGGTGCGCGCCGTCGCACCTTCGATCGTCGGGATTTCGGTGATCCAATATGCGGGCCCAGCCCCGGCTTTGCCGCGCCTCGAATTGCCCGATCAGCGTCCATCATCCGTCCGCATGGCGCATCCGCAAACCAGACGCGCGGTGCAGGCCGCAGGGTCGGGCTTTGTGGTGACGCCGAGCGGGGTGATCGTCACCAACAATCATGTGGTCGGCAATGCGCGGCAGATCGTGGTCACGCTCGATAATGGCCACCGGGTACCGGCACGGGTGATCGGCACTGATCAGCTCACCGATCTGGCGATTGTGAAAATCGATATCGGTGCAGCCCTGCCGGTGGTGAGGTGGGGCGATTCGGCGCGGATGCAGGTCGGTGACTGGATTTTGGCGGCGGGCAACCCGTTCGATTTGGGCACGTCATTCACCGCGGGCATTATTTCGGCGCGTGGTCGGCAAATCGACGATGATCCGTTTGACCGGTTTTTCCAGCTCGACGCGCCGATTAATCCGGGTAATTCCGGCGGACCCTCCTTTGACATGCGCGGTCGGGTGATCGGGGTGAACACTGCGATCGTTTCACCCTCGGGCGGGTCGGTGGGCATCGGTTTTGCCATCCCCTCCGATCTGGCGCGCCGGGTGATCCGCGCCTTGATCGCCCATGGCAGCATCGCGCGCGGCTGGCTGGGCATCAGCGTCACCGACCGCGCTGAGGCAGCGCCAGGCGCGCAAATCACCGGCGTCGACCCGCAAGGCCCCGCCGGGGCATTAGGATTGGCGCCGGGTGATGTTATTGTCGCGGTCAATCACCATAAAGTAATAGATGCAAACGACTTGACGCGGATCATCG
>JAJZEG010000151.1 GCA_021828605.1 Pseudomonadota bacterium
ATTACGCGGGCTCCGCGACGCTGGTTTGGCGTCACGGGTGATATGAGTTGGGTGAGCGTGCGGTGATGGCGCGGCGAATAAACGCTCGGCAGGCGGTGTTTTGCCTGTTGCTGGGCCTGACCGCTTTGCGCCTGGTGCTCGCGGCCATCCTGCCGCTGACGCCCGATGAGGCCTATTACTGGCTATGGTCGCGGCATTTACAGGCGGGCTATTATGATGATGCGCCGTTGATCGCGCTATGGATCCGGGCGGGCACGGCGCTCATCGGAACCAGTGATTTAGGCGTGCGGCTGCTATCGCCGCTGGGCGCGCTGGCGGGGAGTTTGCTGATTTGGCAGGCGGGCGATGATTTCGGCCCGCGCGCGGATCATGGATCAACCGGCGCGCTGGCGGCCTTGCTGCTGAATGCGACTGTGCTGCTGGGCGCGGGGTCGATTATCACCACGCCCGATACGCCGTTATTGCTGTTCTGGACCGCGACTTTGGCCGCGCTCGGGCGCTGGTATCAAACCGGCGATGATCGCTGGTGGCTGGCGGCGGGGATCGCCGGGGGCTTGGCGTTGGATGCGAAATATACCGGCCTGCTGATCTTCGTCGCTGTCGGCTGCGCGCTGCTGGCCGATGCGCCGGGTCGCGCCGCGTTGCGTCGGCCCTGGCCGTGGCTGGGCGTGTTGATCGGGCTCGCGCTATTTGCACCGGTGGTGTTTTGGAACGCGACCCATCACTGGGTGAGCCTGCGCAAGCAAGGCGGGCGCAGCGCGCATATTGATTTGGGTCATGCCGGTTTGCATCTGCTGGATTTGCTGGTCGGGCAAATCGGGCTGGCGACGCCGTTGATCGGGATATTGTTGGTGATGGGCACATGCCGAGCGCTGCGCTTGGGCACTGGGCGCGCACTGCGCGCGGGGGATGCGCGGCTGCGCCTGCTGGCATTCAGCGTGCTGATCCCGGCTGCGGTGTTTATCGAGCATACAGTGTCGGGGGTGGTGCAGGGGAATTGGCCAGCAATTTTGTATCCGGGCGCGGCGCTGGCGCTGGCGGCGACCCCCAGGTCGGGCTTGCGAAACTGGCCAGGGCTGCGAAACTGGATTGCCGCCTCGGTGCTGCTTGGTTTTGCGCTGACCGCTTTGGTTTATGGTTCAGCGGTGCTGCGCTCGAGCGCGCTGCCGGCGGCGTGGATTGCCCCGGCGCGTGACCCGATTGCCCTGCAAATGGCCGGCTGGCGCGGCTGGGCGCGCCGTGCGGCGCAGGCAGCCGGGGCTGAGCCGATTATCGCGACCGATTACGCGACCATTGCCGAATTGGATTGGCGCCTGCCTGCGCGCACCCGCCTGATCGCGGCGGGGCCGCGCTGGCGCTGGTTTGCCTGGCCGCATCCGCAGGGGGCGGTCACGGCGCTGCTGGTACAGTCGGATCGGCATGGGCCGCCTTCGCCTTTGTTATTCAAATCGATCACCCGGATTGGCCCGCTCGATCGGCAGAGCCAGGGTGCGTTGGTGCAAGCCTATACGTTGTATCGGGTGGTGCTGCGCGCGCAGGCCCCAGCCGCGCGGTTGCCGGGGCGGAGCGGTCGATAGAATTCTCCGGGTGATGTTCATTGTTTGTTAATGCGCCTGATCAATACTGTCTGGATCATCACGGCACGCTTGCAGGGCATAGCGATCAGGGGCTTATCACCGATCATGGCGACGAGACGCAAAACAGGCGGTAAAGCAGGGTCGGAGCGACCGAACCTGATTATTCGCAAGGAAGAAATCGTCGAAGGCGGCGGCCATGGCGGCGCGTGGAAGGTGGCCTACGCCGATTTCGTCACCGCGATGATGGCGTTTTTCCTGCTGATGTGGCTGATCAACGCCACCTCGGAGGTGCAGAGGATCGGCCTGTCGGATTATTTCAGCCAGTCGAATGTGTTGAATGATGGCCATTCGGGCGAAGGTAAAATATTCGGCGGCCGCACGCCCAATGATCAGGGCGCGCTCTCGTCGGATTTGGGTGCGGAACAAATCCGCCCTGGGAATATGCCGGTTTCGGTGCGCGCGCGCCCGGATCCGAAGGGCGATACCCCCCAACCCACGGCGGCGAGTGGCCAGAAGTCGCGCGGGGAAAATCAGGCGCGCGCCGGGCATTTCTCCAGCGCCCATGCGCATGACTCGCAGCGCATCGCGGTCACTGCGGGTGCTGGAACCGCGCAGGCGGTGGTCACCGCTGCCGAAATCGCAGCCGCGCGGCGCTTTGAGGTCGCGATCCAGCACATGCAGCAGGCAATCCGGGCTGACCATATCCTGTCCGGCCTCGCCAGTCAGGTGCATATGCGCATCACCCGCCGAGGGTTGCGCATCGACATGACCGACACCGATCATCGGCCGATGTTTCCGCTCGGCTCAGTGCAGCCGAACGCGGTGACCAAGCGGCTAATTACCACCATCACCCCCTATTTGGCGGGATTGGCGGACCCGGTGGAAATCAGCGGCTATACCGATGCGCGGCCTTATTTGGTCAAGGGCTATAGCAACTGGGATTTGTCGATCGGGCGGGCCAATGAAACCCGTCGCCTGTTGCTCGCAGCAGGTCTGACCAAAAAGCGGATCGCCTCGGTCACCGGCTTTGCTGATCGTGATTTACTCTATGCCAATAAGCCGCTGGCTGCGGCTAATCGCCGTGTTGCGATTTTGGTGATGCATCCTTTGCCGCAGGCCGCCATCGCGATTGCCTTGCAACATGTTTTGCTCGCCCACATCCTGCCAAAACGGCCGGTTCCGGGGTCGGTTCTGCCCAATGTGGTCCAGACCAATCCTTAACGAAGCGCGTTTTTTGGTGTCTCATGCTCTCTCTCGGCGGTATCGCTTTTTTGCTTTTTTGTGTGTTCGGCGTGTTCGCCGCCACCGGCGGTGCGATTGGGCCGTTGATGCAGGCTTTGCCGTTAGAATTCGTCACCATCGGCGGGGCGGCGGTCGGCACGCTGATTGCGGGCAATTCGCTGCATGATCTCAAACATACCATGAAGGATTTCGGCAAAATTTTCAAAGGCGGGCGGTTTCATAAAACCGAATATGTGGATTTGCTCGGACTGCTCTATTATTTGGTGCGCCTTGCCGCGACCAAAGGGGCGATGTCGTTGGAAGCGCATATCGAGCGGCCCGATGACAGTCCGGTATTCAAACATTTTCCAACAATTTTATCGAATAAACGCGCGACCTATATTATTTGCGATTACTTGCGCATGGTGGGGATGAATGTCGATGATCCGCATCAAATCGAGGATGTGCTGGCGCGCGAATTGCGCAAATCCCTGATCGAGGATTTGCATGGCGCGCATACCTTGCAAGTCATGGCGGATGGGTTGCCCGCACTGGGCATTGTGGCGGCGGTGCTCGGGGTGATCAAAACCATGGCGCATATCGCGCAGCCGCCCGCCGTGTTGGGTGAAATGATTGGCGAGGCGTTGACCGGCACGTTTTTGGGCGTGCTACTCGCTTATGGCATTGTCGGCCCCTGTTCGGTGCGGCTGCGCGCGGTGGTCGAGGATGATGCGAAATATCTGGAAGTGATCCGCGCGGTGCTGGTGGCCCATCTGCACGGCAACGCGCCGCAAGTCAGTCAGTGTCGAGGTGGGGCGGAAAATGGTGCCGAATGTGCATATGCCGGATTTTTTTGAATTGGAGGAATCGATCCAGAACTTGCAAATCCCCGCGTGATTATTGAGGTGATAGAGCCGGGTGGCGCGGATCATTTGCCCCTATCGCCCAGCCTTGCTATCGATGCTGCATTGCAATGCCGAACGGC
>JAJZEG010000255.1 GCA_021828605.1 Pseudomonadota bacterium
CCTGACAGGCTTTAGTTGGCAGGTGCGAAAAGCACTTGCATGGAACCACATAACTCTCATATCAAGGATAGACGAACATGGCTGATTTAGCGAAGCTGGTTGATGAACTCTCGGTGCTGACCGTTCTTGAAGCGGCTGAACTCTCGAAGCTGCTCGAAGAAAAATGGGGCGTTTCGGCAGCGGCACCGGTTGCCATGATGGCAGCCCCGGCTGGCGGCGGCGCTGCTGCGGCAGCGGTTGAAGAAAAGACCGAATTTGACGTCATTCTGAAGTCGGGTGGCGACAAAAAGATCAACGTGATTAAGGAAATCCGCACGATTACCGGTCTCGGCTTGAAAGAGGCGAAGGACTTGGTCGAAGGCGCGCCGAAAACCGTTAAGGAAGGTGCGACCAAGGACGAAGCCGAGAAGATCAAGAAGGTTCTGGAAGAGCAGGGCGCATCTGTCGAAATCCAGTAAGTCATATTCCGCTCGGGTCTCAAGCAGAGCCGAGCGGGTTCTATCGGTGTTGAACCGGCGGGTGCCTCTTGGCGCCCGCCCGTTTGGCGTTGTGCCCCGAGGTTAACAGGTTTTCGGGGTTGAGTGCGGGCGAAATGCGAGGGGCCGTTTGGCGCCTCGGCGTGGGTGCAGATCGGGATAGGGTCAAGACATGAATGTGATTATTGGTGGCACGAGCAGGCTTTCATCGGTGAACCGCAAGCGGATTCGCAAAAGCTTTGGGCGCATCCCCGAAGTCACGCCGATGCCCAACCTGATCGATGTGCAGCGGGCGAGCTATGATGCGTTTTTGCAAATGCATGTCAGCCCGGATGCGCGCACCACGACAGGATTGCAGGAAGTGTTCAAATCGGTATTCCCGATTGAGGATTTCACCGGTCGGGGCCGGTTGGAGTTCGTGTATTACGAGCTGGAAGACCCGAAATATGATGTCGAGGAATGCATTCAGCGCGGGATGACCTATGCGGCGCCGCTTAAAGTGGTGCTGCGCCTGATTGTTTGGGATATCGACGAGGATACCGGCGCCAAGTCGATCCGCGATATCAAGGAACAGCCGGTTTATATGGGCGACATGCCCTTGATGACCGATAACGGCACCTTCGTGGTCAATGGCACTGAGCGGGTTATTGTCAGCCAGATGCATCGCAGCCCCGGCGTGTTTTTCGACCATGATAAGGGCAAAACCCACGCGTCCGGCAAATATTTGTTTGCCGCACGGGTGATCCCGTATCGCGGGTCGTGGCTCGATTTCGAATTTGACGCCAAAGACCTGATTTATGTCCGCATCGATCGTAAGCGGAAGCTGCCGGTCACCACCTTGCTCTACGCGCTCGATAGCGTGGCGACCGAGGCGATGCGCGCGGCGCGGTTGGCCAAAGGCGAGCGGCTGGAAATTGGCGAAATCAAGGGCATGGACCCGGAAGAAATTCTGAGCGCCTTTTATCGCCAAGTGGTGTTCGCTCAGGTGCGCGATGCGCAGGGCGATTTGACCTGGGCACGGCCGTTCGATGTGGAAGCCTATCGCGGCGTGAAGCTCGCGGAGAATTTGGTTGATGCGGATTCGGGCGAAATCGTCGCGAAGGCCGATGAGAAACTTACCGTGCGGGCCGCGCGCAAAATCGCCGAGACCACCAAGCGCGTGCTGGTTGGCCGAACCGATGTGATCGGGCGCTTTATTGCCGTAGATTTGTTCGACCCGAACACCGGCGAGATTTTTGCCGATGCGGGCGATGAAATTAGCGAAGCGAAGCTGGCGGTGTTTGAAGCGGCGGGGCTCGATGCGATCCCCACCTTGGCGATCGATCAGGCGAATGGGCCGTGGATTCGCAACACGCTGGCGGTTGATAAAAACGCCAATCGTGATGACGCGTTGATTGATATTTACCGCGTGATGCGTCCCGGTGAGCCGCCGACCAGCGAGACCGCTGAAGCCTTGCTCAATGGCCTGTTCTTTGACTCAGAGCGCTATGATTTATCCTCGGTTGGCCGGGTGAAAATGAATATGCGCCTGGGCATCGAGTGCGATGACCAAATGCGCGTGCTGCGCAAAGTCGATATTTTGCGCACGATTCAAATCATGTGCGAATTGAAGGATGGTCGCGGTCAGATCGACGACATCGATAATTTAGGCAATCGCCGGGTGCGGTCGGTCGGCGAGTTGATGGAAAATCAATATCGCGTCGGGTTGCTGCGCATGGAGCGGGCGATCAGGGAACGGATGAGCTCGGTCGATATCGATGGGGTGATGCCGCATGATTTGATCAACGCCAAACCGGCGGCGGCGGCGGTGCGCGAGTTTTTCGGCTCCTCGCAGCTCAGCCAGTTCATGGATCAGACCAATCCGCTTTCCGAAGTCACCCATAAGCGCCGCTTGTCCGCGTTGGGACCGGGCGGCTTGACCCGTGAGCGTGCGGGCTTTGAGGTGCGTGACGTGCATCCGACCCATTATGGCCGGATCTGCCCGATTGAGACGCCCGAAGGCCCGAATATCGGCCTGATCAACTCGCTCGCGACCTATGCGAAGGTGAATAAATACGGTTTCATCGAGACGCCGTATCGCATGGTGCGCGATGGCAAGGTGCAGAACGAATATAAGTATTTGTCGGCGATGGAGGAGGATAAACTCACCGTCGCGCAGGCTGATGCGCCCAAAACCGAGGATGGGGTGCTGACCGAGGATTTGGTTTCGGTGCGGCGGAATGGCGATTTCCGTCTGGTCAAGCCGGAAGAAGTCACAGCGATTGACGTGTCGCCCAAGCAGTTGGTGTCGGTGGCGGCGGCGTTGATTCCGTTCCTGGAAAATGACGACGCGAACCGGGCCTTGATGGGTTCGAACATGCAGCGTCAAGCAGTGCCGTTGATCCGTTCGGATGCGCCGCTGGTCGGCACCGGCATGGAAGCGGCGGTGGCGCGCGATTCGGGCGCGACCATCGTGGCGCGGCGTGCGGGCGTGGTTGACCAAATCGATGGCGCGCGGATTGTGGTCCGCGCGACCAGTCAGGATGGCTCGACCGCAGGCGTCGATATTTACCGGCTGCGCAAATATATGCGCTCCAACCAGTCCACCTGTATCAATCAGCGGCCTTTGGTCCGCGTCGGTGATCGGGTGGCGGAGGGCGAAATCATCGCCGATGGCCCGTCGACCGAATTGGGCGAATTGGCGCTGGGGCGGAACGTGCTGTGCGCGTTCATGCCGTGGAGCGGCTATAATTTCGAAGATAGCATCCTGATTTCCGAACGGATTGGCCGTGATGACATGTTCACCTCGATTCATATCGAGGAGTTCGAATCGATGGCGCGCGATACCAAGCTGGGTCAAGAGGAAATCACCCGCGATATTCCGAATGTTGGCGAAGAAGCGCTGCGGAACTTGGACGAAGCGGGCATTGTGTACATTGGGGCCGAGGTTAATCCGGGCGATATTTTGGTGGGTAAAGTCACCCCCAAGGGCGAAAGCCCGATGACGCCAGAGGAAAAACTGCTGCGCGCGATTTTCGGCGAAAAAGCCTCCGATGTGCGCGATACCTCGACCAAGCTGCCGCCGGGTGTTTCCGGCACGGTGGTGGATGTGCGGGTGTTCAACCGTCGGGGTGTGGATAAGGATGAGCGCGCTCTGGCGATTGAGCGGGCGGAAATCGAGCGTTTGGCCAAGGACCGTGACGATGAGCGCGGGATTCAAGAGCGCGCTTTCATCAGCCGTTTGCGCGAAAAACTGATCGGGCAAAAAGCGGGGACCGGTGGTAAAAACCTGAAATCGGGCACCGAAATCAACGAGG
>JAJZEG010000285.1 GCA_021828605.1 Pseudomonadota bacterium
ACGAATTTTCCTTGGGTTAATGGCTGTCTAAGCTCGCACCGCATCGTGCATTTCGGGAACGGGCCAAATTCACCGCCATCCGTCCTAAAAATTAAGCTGGTTCGGATTGTGTTGCGGAGCCCGGATATTGTTTCGCAGATTGCTCGGATCAAACCAAATTTAGGGTTAGAAGAGCAGAATATTGGTTACTTGGTTGCTTCAGTGAAACCCGTTGATCCGACGCATAACAGATTTTGGAAGCGTCTCTACTTTGGTCAACACCCTAAATATGTTGCGTTTCAGATCTATGTGCGTAGTACCAACAGGATAAGACGATATAATCCGTATTTACCGCAATTTTTATTCCGTATTAGGATCAATAATATCGATTTTCATGGTTATATTGACGAATTTGATGCGTTTTACGATTCTAGCGGGCCTGCCGTTCATGCACTTGAACATCGCCCTCCACTGCCTGATGCGAAATTTTATACGATGATCGGACAATCAGCTGGCCTGGGTGCCTATGTTAACCTTGACCGAGATGACAATCCTAATTCTCCGTGTCGGTAACTCCCAACAAAAAGGATATTGATATGTCAGGTCAATCCATAAATATTTTTGCTAACCTTGACACTTCGGTTGGATTTCTGACCGGATCTTTTGAAAATAAGCTTTTTCAATTTATCTCCAGAAACGAAGGAGCAAACAATAATAGAGCTTACGCAGGAAATAATGTAAATATTGGATATGGTTATAACATAACAGCACAAATAAATGCAGGAAATCCTATTGATTATTTTATTTCTGATTTTAAATACGTTGCAAGCCTAAATATTCCAGGCACTACGATTGATATTAACGACCTGACCACTGATGCAAATCTTGTTATCAAAGAATCTGCGTCGGCTGCGGCAACGACTTTAGATATGCACTATATTCTCACTCCGGGCATTACCGGCAGTGAGTGGCAACTTTCTATTTTGGCTCTCAATAGAATAATTGCTTTAACTGGGTTGATCCAAACGACGTCTCCAACCCAAGGGCCGACTTCGTATGACACCAACGCTTTTATTGTGCCACCGTCCTACGAATTGGTTGCCCTGGAAGACATGGCCTATAATGGCAACAAAAAATTGATTGGGCCGAAGACGCATTTGATTGGCGATTTGAAAGAGGCGACGCTCGCGGCGAATGTGGGTGACTGGATGAATGCTTGGTCAAGTCGCGACGAGGCATGGTATGAAATTGCCTTCAATTCTGATTCGATATCAGATAATGGGACGAACGCGTTTGGATTAGAGATGCGATATCTGCGCGACGCGCAAGAATTCGGTCTCTACTCGCAAGGCCCTGGTTGGACTGCCGGTAATATCAAAGGCAAGACATTTCAAACCTCGATCAATATGCCAAACGCGACTGATGGCGGTGAGGGAGCTGTTGCGGCGCTGCGTGTTGTCCAGGACGAATCAAGCGCGATTACGTCGTTTTTAAGCGCATTACAAAGCCGTTTCCCAACGGACTACAAAAGTACGCTGATTTCTGCGGCGGAATTGATCAGTGAATATGAATCCCCCGCAGTCAAACTTCTGAACCAGCTCTATGCAGCGCCATACGGCCTGTCTTTCGACGCCAGCCATGTGATTGATACGCAGGCCGTGAATGGACTGGTGGAGGCGCCGGGCACGGGCAGCTATATGCTGATCGGGGCGCAGTTTGCGACGATTGCTGATCCGAGCGTGACCGGAGGGTTCACTTATGGGGCGCCGCTGTCGGACAAGTTGGTTAGCGGTCCGAATGGGGGCGATGTACTGCTCGGGTTTGCGGGCAATAATACGTTGATGATCAATGGTTCGGGTAATATTGCGTTCAATGACGTAGTAACGATTCCGGGTGTTGAGACGTATCATAACTTTGACACGATAACCGGTGATCATAATACTCTTTATACATCGATTGGCGCGGCGCGTGTTTCTGTAAATGCCAAATCCGAATGGGAAAAATCTTTCCCTTTATAAAGAAGCGGAACGCCCTGCGCCTTTGCGCAGGCATAAGACAAGCAATCGGCCAAATTGAGTCGAGCTTGGTGCCCCCTGCCCCGCCCGTAATCAGCAAAAGCCTTGACCGCCAGGCTGGCGGTCATGCCATCCATGGGTGCGAGCCCGATCTGGACCTCCTCCAGGAAAGCCTGAACCCGCCTCTCGACCAAAACAGGTTGAGTTTGCTGGCAAACCGCATCGTGGACTCGAGAATCACCAGGGCTGAGGTCATGCATCCTCCGACGTCGACCCGGTCGGCCAACGCGGCTGCATCAACCTCCTTTGAGAGAATCGCAATAATGACCGACGAGTCAACGAACATTAAAGATGGCCCGCCATCTCATCGACCTCGCTCTGGTTCATGTCGTGGCCATCAGGTTTGGCCGGTGCCGTCAAATCATCCGCGATGGCGCCGAGACGGTCAGCGCGTGATGCGCGCATCGGAGCACGCTGCAACTCAGCTTCAAGCGCGTCGATCACCGCCTCTGTCATGGAAACCCTGCGTCGCTGGGCCAAACGGCGGGCAAGTTCGTGAGCACGAGGATCGCGTATCTGTAAATTCATCAGCCAACCTCTCGACGTAATGACGATTTATCATACACGTCATTACAATCGAGATGACTACTGGATAAGCGTCATAATTTTCGAGGTAAGAATATCGGGGATTTTCCCAGTATGGCGGCTGGTTTCAAGCTATACCCGCGGTCGGGGTCGCTTGCCGACCGGAACGTCGCGGTCACCAACCGTTCGATCAACCAGAAATTGTTAGTCGCATTATTAACATTTTTCTTGCGCAGATCTAACCATCCATGCTTAAACAGCGTCGATGTCCACCACCACCCTCACCCCCATCGGCCTGCTCCGTCGCCTGTTCGACGCGTTGGAGCGCGCCTTGTTAGACCAGCTCGCCCAGGCGGGCCTGGCAGCGCCTGTCGTCGCCTTTATTCTCCGCCGTTTCCGCGGTCTCGCCAATAATTTCCTCTATTTCACCATCCATCCCGATCGCTGCCCACCCCCGCGCCCAGCCCGCCCCGCAACACCCAAAACCGGCACGCCCCAAGCCAATCTACCGCCCGCGCCGCGTATCTCACGCCAGATTTTCACCCCGCCCAATCATCATGGCTGGCTCTGCCGCATGCTGCCCGGCGGCCAGCTCGGCGGCTACGCTTTTCAACTCGAACGCCATTTGCACTCACCCGAAATCATCGGCCTGCTCACCGAATATCCCCATCTCGGCCGCCATCTGCACAGCCTCTGCCGCATGCTCGGCATCAAACGCCCGCGCCCGCAACCCATCGCCAGCACCCGCGAGGCGCCAGCACCCACGCCCAACCTCCCGCCAGCCCCAACACCCAACATCCCGGCGCCCACCCCGCCGTTTCAACCGCTTCACGCCCCTTATTTCAAAAAATTCGACTAATCGCTCCCGCCTTTTCACGCCAAAATCGTTACGATATTACAATGAATACGCCCGAAACCCCCAAAGGCCGCAGCCCCCTTCGAGGCCACCCGATCTCACCATCCGCCCCACCATGTCAAAAACCCAAGCCAATTCCGTTCTCCCCTTAACGACCCGTTGCCAACGTCGAAGGAGAGCGCCATGTCCGGATCAAGCCAAACCGTCGTTGCCCATGAAACCCTGACCTCGGGCACCACGATGATCGGCGCAGCGGTGACCACCATTGCCAGCGGTGCGCTCGCCAATGACGGCACGCCCACGATCAGCGCCGCCATTTACGTGCCGATCGGTG
>JAJZEG010000128.1 GCA_021828605.1 Pseudomonadota bacterium
CCGCTTTATAGCCAGACGACCTCAGGGTTTAACAGCGCGTTGCCGTTCAATACCTATGACAAGAACGATAGCGATGCGCTGTGGATGGTGTTCGGCAAAGAAAACTTTAATCTCGATAGCGCCACTACTTTGCACAATTTGACTTATTACGAGAATTTTACCCGGGTGCATTCGCGGATTACCGACCTTTACGGAACCGGGCCGAAGCAGGATGAGTATAATAATCCCTATACCAATGTGTTTGGCGATAAATTATGGCTCACTGAAAAATTGCCGTTCAATACGCTGGATGTTGGTGGTTATTACCTGCACACCACCTATAATTCGCGGAATAATTTCTATAATCCGGCGAATGGTGGCAATAAAGGCGTCGTCAATATTGGCGGCAAGATCCGGTCATCCTATTTCAATCTCGATGATTTTGCGGTGTTTGCCCAGGATGATATCCATCCGATCAGCGCGCTGCATATCGTGCCGGGTGTGCGTTTGGTGAGTTTTCAGGCAAATTATTCGAGCAACAGCCTACAGGATTTCGGTTTTGCGCAAGGCGTGGTGCTCTCAACCCAATGTCCCCTGACCGGAGCATCGACCAAAGGCAACACCACCGATCAAGGGGCGAGTTGCGGGGCGAGTGAGAGCCGCAACGGGGTTGAGCCGTCCTTGTCGGCGAATTTGCAGGTTCTGCCTTGGATGTCGGTTTATGGCAGCTATGCCGAGGCGCTGCGTTCTCCGCCGCTTGGGGGCGGCGGCGGGTTGTTCCAGTCGGTCAATCCGAACTCCTATCATCTGGAATTGGGCCAGGAGTTTCAGGCGGGAGCGAAGTTTCATGTTCGTGACAACGGATTTCTCCATCATTTTCTGGCCGGGGTGAGCTATTTCCATTTGCGCTATTCCAAGCAATCGCTGAAATATACGCTGGCGAATGGCAATACGATCGAGGCGAATGGCAGTTCGATCTATAAAGGGGTCAATGCGTTCGTTGATGACAATCCGATTTATAGCCTGTTTGTGTATGGCAACGTCGCTTATGTGAACGCGACCTATCAAAATTACGTCACCGGTGCGGGTTCGGTGAAACCTGGCACCAGCTATGCCGGGCGCGCCGTGCCTTACGTGCCGACCACCAGCTTCAATGTGGGGGCGTATTATGATTACCCGGTCGGCTCGGCTTTGCTCGAACCGCGAGCCTGGTATCAATATACCGGCACTCAGAACCTGTTCAACAATGTATCAGGCGCGCCCAGCAACCAGACCATGCCCGGCTATGGCACGGTCAATTTGTCGCTGAAACTGACTCTGCCGGTGCAGGTGCCGTATGCAGGTAAAAAACGCCTCGATTTCACGTTGACCGCACTCAATATCGCCAATAATCGCTACAATGAATATGAATATATTTCATCGGGCGGGTATTTTAGCACGGCGAATGGCGGCTATTTGCTCGCTTATCCGGGTGCGCCGTTCTCGATTTATGGCAGTGTGGGCATGCATTTTTGATCTATTGCTGTGATCGCAAGACGGTTTGGTCGTGCGATCACAGCATCCGGGTTGGTGACTGTCACATATCCTTCACACGCGAGGCGCGCTGCTTGGGCTAAAGCTGCGCTCGTTCTCGCCGCGTCACGGGTTTGATCTCTCGTTTGGTTCTCAGGAGTGTTTGTCATGTCGCTTGGTTATATCGTCCATCTCGCCAATTATTCCGATGGCGTGCTCTATGTGTTGGCGGTGCTGTTTTTGCTGGCAACGGCGGTGATGTTGGACCGGGTTTGGTATTTGCGGCGGGCGATTCTGCGCGGCAATATGATGGTGCGCAAAATGGCGACAATGACCACGCTGTCGCGTGCTGATTTTGATGAGTTGCGCACCATGGCGGGCAAGCAGCCGGAGGCGGTGTTGATCGATACCGCCCTGAACCATGTGAGCGAGTCGGATCCGGCGGCGCTGAATAGCCGGATGGATGAGGCGATTTTGTTGGTCGCCCCCCGGCTTGATCAGCGTCTATGGGTGTTGGATACGATCGTGACCCTGGCGCCGTTGTTAGGGCTGTTCGGCACCATCATCGGTATGTTCCATGCCTTCTCGGTGTTGGCCAAGCCGGGCCATGCGCCTGCGGAAGTAACCGGCGGGGTGGCGGATGCGTTGGTGGCGACGGCATTTGGTATTTTGATCGCGATGCTGGGTTTGGCGGCCTTTAATATGTTGCAAAACCAGGTTCGGTTGATTTTGCATCAGATGGAGACGATCCGCACCATGATTTTGAACCGCACCGACGGCTCGCCGCTGGTGCCGTTGGTGAGTGCGCGCACGGAGGTGCGGCAAGTCGCCGCCGCGAAATAGGGGCGATTGAGATGAAAATGCGCTATTTCGAGCCGCGCAAGGCGCGCGTCGAGATCATTCCGATGATTGACGTGATGTTATTTTTGCTGGTGTTCTTTATTATCGTGACGTTGCAAATGATCCCGGATGCCGGGATGTCGATGCAATTGCCGACCTCGACGCAGACCCAGCATCTGAAGCATCCGAAATATACCGTCAATATTATGCGCGATGGTACGATCAAGGTGAAATCAGCGATTTTGACGCCGGGGCAGCTTACCGCGTTATTTCAGGCGGATGGTGATCCGGGCAAGACGCAAGTGACGATTGCGGCGTCCAAGCATGTGGCGTTTCAGCATTTCGTGACGGTGATGGATGCCTCGCGCAAAGCGGGCGTGACCAATATTGGTATTGCGGCGCAGCCGGTTGCTGCACCCTGATGGCGGTCTTGACGCAGTCTCGGCGCGGCGTGCCCTCGGTGCGCGCTGACCATCCCGCTTTGGCGCATCAAAGCCGGTTCGGCTGGGCGTTGGTCAGCGCGTTGGTGGTGCAGGCAGCGTTGCTGCTGGTATTCCTGCATATTGCTAATCAGGTGGGGCCGGTGGTGGTCAAGCATCGCTCGGTGATGAAAATCCATGTCATCGCGCCGCCGCCTAAGCCGATCCCGAAACCGCCACCGCCCAAGCCGTTGCCACCGCCGCCGAAGCCGGTGACACCGCCCAAGCCATTGCCGCCGCCGCCCAAGCCGATCCCTCGGCCCAGGCCAAAGCCGGTGGTGCATCCCAAGCCGATCCCGCATGTCGCGGCACCGCCGCCGCCACCTGCACCGCCGCCGCAGCCGGTGGTGAGCGCTGCGGCACAGGCTGACGCGACCGCGCTTTATGCCGGGCAGGTCCATGAGGCGGTGCAGGCGGATTTGAAAGTGCCGGAAACGGTGGCGATGATGCATTTGCGTGGGGTGACCACGGTTGCGATTGTGATTGCGCCGAGTGGGGCGTTGCTTGGGGTTTCGGTGCTGCACTCATCAGGTGCGCCGCCGATCGACCGGGCGGCGGTTGCGGCAGTGCGCGCGACCCGGTTTCCACCCTTCACCGCGAAAATGCCGCATCGGGCGTTGACGTTTGATTTAAAGGTGAGGATCCGGGGGCATTAGAGTGCTATCCGTTCGCATCGGCTCACGGATAGCGCTCTAGTTGGCAGGCGACTTTATCTGGACACGAGCGGGAGCGAAAAACTAACGCCGCACCGCCATTTGGATCGGGCCGTCGCGGCGGCCATGGGTGAATTGATCGACGAAGTCATTGCCGCTGGCGTCGATGTCGGCGGGGGTGCCTTGCCAGATGATTTTGCCCGCGAACAGCATGGCGATGCGATCGCCGATCCGCTTGGCGCTCGCCATGTCGTGGGTGATTGCGATTGCGGTGCTGCCCAGATTTTTCACGCAATCGAT
>JAJZEG010000206.1 GCA_021828605.1 Pseudomonadota bacterium
CGATCTAAACAAAGGCCGCACCGGCAGACCGGGTCCGAACGCATCACGCTCAATGCGCACCGGCCAAACTTTAGTCGGCGTCGGATGGCGCATACAATCCACCCGCCGCCGCCCATGCCAAATCACCGATAACACACCCGCACGGGTGATCACCTGATCGCCCTTGCGCAACTCCTCGACCGGACGCATCCCGCCGGGCGTCAGCAGCTGCGTGCCCTCAGCAAAGCAGGGCAAGGGAGGCACCACAATATCGTAAGTTTTGGTGATGCCGGCCACCGGCTGCAACACGATCCCCGGCGGTGGATTATCGAAGGCGATGGTGGTGCCGTTGGGCACCGATCCCGCCAAATCCAGCACCGATCCCACCATCGAGCCGGTCACCACCGCATTCGCCGCCAGCCCGATCAACTCAATCGTATCGCCGGGCGCAAAATTGGCGATGGTGGCCGCGAAGGATTGCGGGGTAAACAAGGCCAGCGTGCCATTACCGGCGAAATCAATATTCTGCGCCGCCGCCGCCGCCCCGCGCACCAAAGCCAGCGCGCCACCGCCGATCACCAGGCTTCCCGACCCGCTCAGCGCATGCTCGATCAGCAATTGCTGCCCCTGGGTCTCGGCAAGCAGCCCGGCATTCTCCACCCCCAAGCTCATATTGAGCGTGACATCCCCGGCGAAATCCCATTGCGCGCCCGCCGCAATCGACACCGCAGCGAAGTCATTCACCGCGCCAAATTGCGCGAAACTGGCCAGGCTGGTGCCGCCGAACACCAGCGTCGCACTCGCGCCATAGAGCGCACCACTAAAACTCGCCCCGGGCAATAAGGTCAGCGCCCCGGTATCGCCAATCGCGAACGACACCGCGATCCCCTCGGTGCCGATAATGGTGCCCGCATCGGTCAAATTCACCCCGGCCCCTAAATTCGCATAAAACGAGGCCTGCACGCCCACTGACCCGCTGATCAGCCCGTCATTGATCAAGCTCGCGCCCGAGCCCAAATTGACTCCGAATTTCCCCCCGTCAATCACCCCGCCGAGCGCATTACTCACCAGGATCGCAGACCCGTGCAGCCCAGCCGCACTGCCGCCGGCAATGGTGCCAAAATTATCGAAACTGCTGTAATTGGCGAGTTGCCCGGAAAAATATACGCCGCCCAGCGTCCCGTAAATCGAGCCCGACGCCGCATTGGTGAACACGCCGCCCAAATCGGCCAGCCGCACCCCATAACTACCCCCGGACACAATGCCGGTATTCAATACAATGTCTGGACCGTTCAACCCGCCATTCAGCAATATCCCATCGCCGATCGCCGCCGTGATCAACCCCTGATTGACGATGGTCCAAGGCGCGCTCGATTGCACGCCATCGCCCACCCCCGCCTCAATGGTTCCCTGAAGGGTCAATGGATCGGCGAATGGACCGCCCGCCTTCAGCGTGACGCCCGTGGTAATGCCGGTAATCGTGCTTGACATTAAATCCCCCAATGCGGCGCGCGCATCGCGCCAAATACAATCTGAAGGTGTATCAAGGCACATATCTAAAGTAGTGTCACCTTAAATATACAACCGTAGGGATAAAATATACAACCGTAGGGAGAATTAAGGTGAAGAATCTACGCGCTTGTCCGGTTCAAGCGTCACGCCAGGGTGAAAATGACCGTAAATCACCCGCGCCATCGCCGAGCTGACCCCGTCCACCGCCTCTAAATCCCGCAAGCCCGCGCCTTTAACCCCGCGCACCGAGCCGAAATGATGCAGCAAGGCCCGTTTACGCGCCGCCCCGATCCCCGCGATCAAATCCAGCTCGCTTTCGGTGAGTTTACGGCTCCGCTGCGCGCGATGGGTGGCGATCGCAAATCGATGCGCCTCATCGCGCAACCGCTGCAAAAAATACAAAACCGGATCGCGCTCGGGGAGTTGCACCGGCGCATGTCCAGATCGGTGCAACCATTCCCGCCCCGCATTCCGATCCGGTCCCTTTGAAATCGCGACCAACGCGACATCGCGAACCCCCAAATCATCCAGTACCGCCTGCGCCGCCGAAAGCTGACCCGCCCCGCCATCGATCAACAGCAAATCAGGCCAATTCTCCCGCACACCCTGCCCATCGGCCGCCGCCTCGCTAAGCGCGCGGGTAAATCGCCGGGTCAGCACTTCGCGCATCATCGCAAAATCATCGCCCGGCGTCAGCGCCGAACGAATGGCGAATTTCCGATAGGCGGCGCGTTGAAATCCCTCAGGCCCGGCCACCACCATCACCCCATAGGCGGCACTGCCCATCATGTGCGAATTATCGTAAATCTCGATCCGCCTCGGCGGTTCCGGCATCGCAAACAACAGACCGGTCGCCGCCAACAAAGTCGCCTGCCCCTCGGATTCCGCCAATTTACGCTCCAACGCCTCCCGGGCATTGGTCAAGGCATGCAGCACCACCTCATGCTTCTCGCCGCGCTGCGGCACCACCAACTCCACCCGCCGCCCGCCTGAGCTTGGCATCGGTTCCCTGACCTGGCTCAATCGCAAACTCAGCGCCTCGGCCAGCAAATCCTGCTCGGCCACCCGTTCACTCAACAAAATCAACGGCGGCGGCTGTTTGTCATCATAAAATTGCGCAATGAACGCGCTCAGCACCACCGAAGCCAGCAACCCCTTGCTCTGCGCCGGAAAAAAGCTGCGATTGCCATTATTGCGACCACCGCGAATAAAAAACACCTGCACCGAGAACTGCCCCGCCGCCTGATGGATCGCGATCACATCCGCATCGCTAATGCTAGTCGGGTTGATCAGATCACCGCCCTGAATCTGGGTCAGCCCCCGGATCCGATCACGCAGCGCCGCCGCCCGCTCAAACTCCAAAGCCTCCGCCGCCGCCTCCATCTGGGCCGCCAATTCGCGCTGCACATGCCCACCTTTGCCCGACAAAAACCGCCGCGCCTCAGCCACCAGCGCCGCATAATCCGCCTCGCTGATCCGACCGACGCAGGGCGCCGCACAACGCTTGATTTGAAACAGCAAACAAGGTCGGGTGCGATGCGCAAATACCGCATCCGTGCAGGTTCGCAACAAAAACACCCTCTGCAAGCCTTGCACCGTCTGATTGACCGACCAGGATGACGCAAACGGCCCCCAATATCCCGCTTGACGATTTTGCGCGCCGCGATGCTTACCCAATTGCGGAAACGGATGATCCTCCGTCATCATCAACCACGGATAGGATTTATCGTCGCGCAGCAAAATATTGAATCGCGGCTTTAATTTTTTAATCAAATTGGCTTCGAGCAACAAAGCCTCGGCCTCGGTATGGGTGGTGATCACCTCCAGGCTCACCGTATCCGCCACCATCCGCCGCAACCGCTCGGGCAACCGCGTCGGCTCGGTATAAGCGACCAAACGCCGTTTCAAATTGCGCGCTTTGCCCACATAAAGAGCCGCACCCTGGGCATCGAGCATCCGATAGACGCCCGGCGCCTGCGACATAGTCGCGAGCGACGCCGCAATCGGCCCGGATGATCGGCGCCCCGAACCCAAATTTTGCGCGTCATCCATCACGATTGATCCTCTTCACACCCAAACAAATTCAATCCAATAACCCTGTGGATAACCATGTGGACAAAACGGTTGTATTCGTGAAATCCACTCCTACGACAAGTATCCTCGCAATTTCACCCGTTTCGCGTCCTAATTTTTAAGTCATTGATATGTATGGTATCACTAATTGCCCGACCTGACCAATATGACCATCTAATGACAGCTTCCATTGAAACTGATCCATCGCATCGCGCGTGGAAAACTTTTGCCGATCACTGTATTTCCAACAGTTTATGACTTGACAATCGCTGCGAAATTAACTTCTTCGATGCATGGTCAAAAAGATAGACTCGACTCGGTCATCCGAGCCTGCCCCGACATCCGCAACCAAGTCCGGCGCCAAGCGCAAATCAAGCGCGCCACCGCCACGGTCGGCCCCCGGAAAACCAACCGCCAAGGCGGCCCAAACGACCAGCAAATCCGCGCCCCCGCCGGTATTGCGCGCCCGCCGCACGCGTCGCTCGGCGCCTGAAGCCAAGCGTCAAATCCTGGACGCCGCCGAAGCCCAACTCGCGCAATTTGGTCCCGGCGGCTTACGCCTGCAATCAATTGCAGCGGAAATCGGTCTGTCGCATCCGGTTATTCTGCATCATTTCGGCTCGCGCGAAGGGCTGATCGATGCGCTGAATGCCCGCACCGTCGAGCAGCTCAAATCATCCATGGCCAATCTACTGGCGGGTGCCACAGCACCCAACCGCAATTTGGTCGAAACCACGCTTGAGCATGTGTTCACCGCCTTTGGCAACGGCCTGGCCCAACGGCTGGCCTGGCTGGCCACCTCCGGCAGCACCGGCGAAATCACCATTTTCGACGCCATTGGCGAAATTGCCCGGCTGGTTCAGCTGGCACGGGTGGTTTATGCGAGCCAGCGCGGCGTCGCACCGCCGCCCTTCGAGGATTCCCGCCGGATCGCCCTGCTGGTCGCCACCTCCGCGATGGGTGCCGCGATTTTTGGCGCCTCGATGATCACCGCACCGCGAGAATCGGGCTATAGCGAGCGCGTCGTGCCGTTTCGCAGTTGGCTCAGCGAAATGGTGCTCAATTATCTCGGTCAATTTCCCAGCGGCATGATTCCCGGCGCCGAAGCGCAGGAACAGCGTCGCGCCGAGGCAAAACGCACCGGGCAAGCCGGCAAAACCCCGAAAACCGACACCGTAAAAACCGACACCGTAAAAACCATCCGCGAATGACCCAATCCTCTGCGCTGCCGCTGCACCCGATCCGCCCGGATCAGCTCGCGGATCTCCTCGCCCACCTCGACGCAGCCCCTTTTGTGCGCGCCGCCGGGTTCAGCGCGAAAGCCGGATCGGTTATCCTGCTACCGCCATCCTCAGGCAAAGAAGGTGCCCCCGCTTTGGGCGGCGCCTTGCTCGGGCTTGGCGATGATCGCTCGCCGTTTCCGTTCGGCGCGATCGCGACATCCCTGCCGCCCGACACGGTTTGGCGTTTGGTCGATGGTGATTACGACCGCGAACACGCCTATCTTGGCGCTTTGCTCGGCGCCTATCGCTATGACCGGTTCAAACCCCAAACCCAGTCGCCGGCACGCCTCACCGACGATGCCCCGCCGCGTGCGGCAATTATCGCGCGCGCGATCAATTTTGCGCGAGACCTGATCAACACACCGGCCAATCTGCTCGGCCCCGCCGAATTGGCCGACGCCGCGACCGATCTGGCCGCGCGCTATGGTGCCCGCGCCGAACAGGTGAGCGGCTCGCCCCTCAGCGCCGGTTTCCCGGCACTCGCCGCCGTCGGCGCGGGCTCGGACCGCGCCCCGCATATGGTCAAACTCAGCTGGGGCACCGATCCAAAGGCCCCGCTGATCTCCCTGGTCGGCAAAGGGGTGGTGTTCGATACGGGCGGATATGATCTCAAACCGAGTTCCGCGATGCTGCGCATGAAAAAAGACATGGGTGGTGCTGCCACCGTGCTCGGCCTTGCCCAAGCCATTATGGAACTCAACCTCCCGGTCCGGCTCGAACTGCGCATCGGCTGCGTGGAAAACAGCGTCTCCGGCCATGCAATGCGCCCGCTCGACGTGCTCACCACCCGTGCCGGGCTCACCGTGGAGGTTGGCAATACCGATGCCGAAGGGCGGCTGGTACTCGCCGACCTGCTCACCGATGCCGTCGCCGCCCATCCCGACTGGCTCATTGATTTCGCCACCCTGACCGGCGCCGCGCGCACCGCCCTCGGCCCCGATTTGCCGGCCTTGTTTTGCAACGATGACGCCCTGGCCTCGCACCTGCTCGCGGCAGGCACCAGCGTATCCGATCCGCTTTGGCGCTTACCTTTGTGGCGGGATTACGCGACCTGGCTCGACAGCCCGATCGCGGATCTGAATAGCGTCTCGGGAAAACCCCATGCCGGGGCGGTGATCGCCGCCTTGTTTCTGGACCGGTTCGTCCCGGCCACCACCCGCTGGGCGCATATCGACACCTATGCCTGGAACGAAAGCAATCGTCCGGGCCGCCCCGAGGGCGGCGAAGCCATCGGTCTGCGCGCGATCCTCGCCGCTCTTGAGCAATTTAGCGCATCAACACCTTGATCCTTATCGATATCCAAAAATTTTTGTACGTCTGTGATGCAACGTTTAATAAAATTTTGCACTTGCGTAGCATCCAATTCATTCCATGTTCCGTTATACATTCGTGAGGCGTCTGCAACGATCGGTTAAGAGGCGCCGTAACCGTCTGCCGCTATCGCCGACATCGTCGATCGGTGCCGCATCTCTCTCGGATTGGTGATGCGCGCGCCAACATTGTTTCAACCACCGGCCAGCACCGGCCAACCCGGTCACCTGCCGCACTCGATCAAGTGATCATCGAAAGGGCCTACCATGACCACGGACACTTCAGCCGATACCCTCATCGCCATTCTGCGCGATACAATTGTCTCTTTGGTTCGCCGCGACGGGGTCGATTTATCGGCCCGCCAGCTCGGGGTGTTCCTGACCTGCTATCTGGATGATAGCGGCCACACGGTGCGCGGCCTCGCGCATCAGCTCAATGTTTCCAAACCGGCGATCACCCGCGCTTTGGATCGTCTGGCCGATCTCGACCTCGCCCGCCGCAAAGTCGATCCTGCGGACCGTCGCAGCGTGCTGGTGCAACGAACCTCGAAAGGCACCGCGTTTTTGCGCGATATCCGCTCGGTGCTCAATGAAGTCTCCAAACCCGCCCCCGCCCATGGCAGTGAGCGTTCAGGCCGAGGCCGTCGGGCGGCTGCGTAACAGCACGGACATGGCTGTTTCTATCCGTGGTTTGGGTGCGCCGTTTTTGATCGCTTTGGCGCTGGCTTGCTCGTCCAGCGCCAAAGCGGCGTCTGCATCGGTGCCAATGCAGGCCAAAATGCCGGCCAAAATGCAGGTCAAGCCGGGTGTTCAACTCGGCCAGATCGCGCATTATCTGGACGGGCTCAAAACCGTCACCGCAAAATTCCTGCAAGTCGCCCCGGACGGATCGGTGCGCTCTGGCACCGCTATTTTGCAGCGTCCGGGCAAAATGCGCTTCCAATATAACAAGCCTGACCCGCAATTACTGGTCGCGGGTTTCGGGCTTCTGGTCTATCACGACCCGCAGCTCAACCAGACCACCAATCTGCCGTTATCAGCAACGCCGCTTGGGATTTTGCTCGCGCCGAAAGTGCATTTTTCCGGCTCGGTCACCGTTACCAAAATCACCCAACCGCCCGGCGAGGTGCAAATATCGCTGATCCGCACCGGCAAGGCCGCGCAAGGCCATCTGACCCTGATTTTCTCAACCGATCCGCTGGAATTGCGCCAATGGCGGGTCACCGATGCGCAAGACGCGCTCACCCAGGTCAGCCTCTATGATCTGCACCCCACCAAGCCGTTCCCCGATAAATATTTCCGCTATATCGCCCACACCAATACCGGCACGGTGACCGGCGGCGGCTGACCTGATTGCCGCGTGCAACCGCCGCCCAAGGCCGCCGCTCGGGGGCGACAAGCCGCTCGGATCATGCCAATCATGACAGCATGACGACCCGATTCGGCGCCCTCATCGGCATTTCCTGTTGCACCAAACAATTCGGCGTTTTTGGCATGCTCAATCACGCCGCCTCCGGCACCTATGTCCGCGCGGTCGATCAGGTAGTCGGCGGCGTGCCGATCCTGATCCCGGCGAATGGCGAGGAAGCCGATATCGAAACCCTGCTCGATCATTGCGCGGGCATTATTCTCACCGGCAGCCGCAGCAACGTCGCCGCCGAGTTTTATGGCGGACCACCGCAGGCGACCGATTTGCTTCCCGAAGACCCTGAACGCGATAAAGTGACCCTGCAACTCAGCCGCCGGGCCGTCGCACGCCATATTCCGCTCCTGGCCATCTGCCGTGGCTTGCAGGAACTCAACGTCGCTCTGGGTGGAACCTTGCATCAGCGCCTGCAAGACATGCCACACCGGCTCGATCACTCGACGCCGATGCAGGAAAACCCGGCCGTGCGCATCGGCAAGGCGCATCATATTACCCTTAATCCCGGCGGCGTGCTCGCGCAGATGCTGGGACGCGATCATCTCGCCGTGAACTCGCTGCATAATCAGGGGATCGACCGGCTGGCCCCTGGCCTTGCCGTTGAGGCGCGCGCGGTCGATGGCACCATCGAAGCGATCCGGGTGCTTGGTCCGCCTTACGCGCTCGGCGTGCAATGGCACCCTGAATATGATTTCGATCACGATCCCGCCTCGCACGCTATTTTCGCCAGTTTCGGTGCTGCCGTGCGTCACTATTCCACAACCACCAGCCCCCGCTAGGATCCGCTCATGACCAACACGCCTGAAAACTACGCGGTTGCACCCCCCGCCTTGGTCACGGTGCCCGTGGTGAGCGGGGCCAAGTTCCCGGTGCGCCGGATTTTTTGCGTGGGCCGCAACTATGCCGCCCATGCCCGCGAAATGGGCGGCAATCCTGAGCGTGAACCGCCGTTTTTTTTCACCAAACCCAGCGATGCGATTATTCTGGGCGAACGCGTCCCCTATCCGGTTGCGACCGCCAATATGCATCACGAAGTTGAATTGGTGGTCGCCCTGCAGCGCGGCGGTCGCTCGGTGAGCACCCAGGAAGCGAATGGGTTGATCTATGGCTATGCGGTCGGGGTGGATTTAACCCGGCGCGATTTGCAGGATGATGCAAAATCCTTGCGCCGCCCGTGGGACATGGCCAAAGCCTTTGATCATTCGGCGCCGATTGGCCCGATCATCCAAGCCGCCCAAATCGGCCATCCGCGCAGCGGCGCCATTCGTCTCGCGATTAATGGGCAGGACAAACAAGTGGGCGATCTGGCTGATTTGATCTGGCCGGTGCCCGATATTATCGCGTCATTATCGCATCTGGTTGACCTTGCTCCCGGTGATTTGATTTATACCGGCACGCCCGACGGGGTCGGCCCGCTGGTGGTGGGGGATCGGGTTGCATGCCACATTGATCGAATTCCACCGCTGGCCTTCACCATCACCGCAGGCGCGTAATGACCCGGCTGACCATCGCGACTTGGAACATTAATTCGCTGCGCCTGCGCCAGGAGCATTTGCGCATCTTGGTCAGTGAACTCGATCCGGATATTTTGTGCCTGCAGGAAACCAAGGTGCCGGATGATCAATTCCCGCACGCGATTGCAGCCGCCATCGGGTTGCCGCATGTGCTGATGCGCGGGATGAAAAGCTATAACGGGGTGGCGATTTTTTCGCGCCATCCGCTCACTTTGGCGGATCAGGGCGGTCAATGGTGCG
Source organism: Pseudomonadota bacterium (assembly GCA_021828605.1). Next base: position 9,335 of record JAJZEG010000206.1, read on the forward strand.
GCAAAAATGATTGCCGTCATCTGGCCGCCAGCATCACCATCGGGGACAAAACCCTGACCGTTGATAATTTTTATGTGCCGGCGGGCGGTGATATCCCGGATCGTCATGAAAACGTGAAATTCGCCCATAAGCTTGATTTCATCGCCGCCGCGCGGGATCATTTTCACGCCGCACCGCCGCGCCAGCGGATTTTGGTGGGAGATTTGAATATTGCCCCGCTCGAACATGATGTTTGGAGCCACAAGCAGTTGCTGGGGATTGTGAGCCACACCCCGGTTGAGACCGCCGGGCTGCTCGACTGGCAGGCGCAGGGTTTCACCGACGCGCTGCGCCATTTCACCCCCGAATCCGAGAAGCTTTACACCTGGTGGAGCTATCGCAACCGCGATTGGCGCGCCTCGAACCGGGGTCGGCGGCTTGATCATATTTGGGTATCCGATGATTTGAGCCCCTCGCTGCGCAGCATGCGGATTTTGACCGATGCGCGCGACTGGGAAAGCGCGTCCGATCATGTGCCGGTGGCGATTTCACTTGAAGTTTGATCGGATCGGGCGAATTATTGAGTCAGCTTTAACCTCACTGAAAGCGATTTTTATCATGGGCGCACGGATGACCAGCATGCCGACCGGATCGCAACTTCTGGCGGGGCGGAGCGAAATCATGCCGATCCCTGCTACTCATTTCGTGAATGGCAAGCCTCTGGCTGCGCCCTATCCCGAAGGAATGGTGGAAATTATTCTGGGGCTGGGCTGTTTCTGGGGGGCGGAGCGGAAATTTTGGCAAGCGCCCGGCGTATATGTGACCGCTGTTGGCTATGCGGGCGGCGGCACGCCTAATCCCACCTATGAGGAGGTGTGCTCGGGGCGCACGGGCCATACCGAAGTGGTGCGGGTGGTGTTTGATCCGAGCGTGATCAGTTTGGAAGCGATTTTGAGACTATTTTGGGAAAGCCACGACCCGACCCAGGGCATGCGCCAAGGCGGCGATGTCGGCACGCAATATCGCTCGGCACTCTATGCCACCAGCGCGGCCCAGTATCAGGCGGCCATCGCCGCGAAGGGTGCTTATCAGCGCGAACTGACCAAAGCGGGTTTTGGCACGATTACCACTGAAATCGCCATGGCGGCGGATTTCTATTTTGCTGAAGCCTATCATCAGCAATATCTGGCGAAAAATCCGAATGGGTATTGCGGCATTGGCGGCACCGGCGTGAGTTGCCCGATCGGGCTTGCCACTGCGTGAGCGCGCTCTGGCGCTTTGCTTTTGGCGTTTTAATGGTCTGCGCGCCGATGGTCGCGCATGCGAAAAATCCGTTTGCGTTGCGCTTGTTCGATCATTTGGCGGCCCGGCCGGGTAATTTTATTGTGGCACCGGCCAGCCTGGATCATGTGCTGACCATGGGCTTGGCCGGGGCGCGCGGGCCGACCGCCGCCGCGTTCCGCACGACGTTGGGAGGGCCGACGGGACGGGTTCGGACGCGGGTTAAAGCGTCGCTGCCGGGGTTTGTGATGCGGAGGGGCGATGCGGTTTGGGTTGATCGGCAGGCACCGCTTAATCCGGTTTTTGCGCGCGCGGTGGCCAAGGCCGGGGGCTCGGCGCGGATGGTTGATTTTCGAGCGCGCTCAGTGGCGCGGCGGCAGATCAATGACTGGGTTGCCAAGGTGACGGATCAGCAGATCCGCTCGCTGATTGCGCCCGGCGCGCTGGCGCCGACGACGCGGCTGGTCTTGACCGATGCGGTGTATTTTCACGCGGCCTGGGCGCAGGGGTTTGATCGGACGCTGACCAAGGCTGGGCGGTTCAAAGTTGAGGGCGGCCCTACGGTGAAGGTGGCGATGATGCATCGGACCGGGCGGTTTGATTTGGTGACCGCGCCGGGGGTGCGGATGATTGAACTGCCTTATGCCGGGCCTGCGGAGATGGATATTATTTTGCCGGATCATCCGGGCGCTTTGTCCATGTTGGCGGCGCATTTGACCGGCGGTCAGTTGGCGCATTGGTTTTCAAGGGCGCGCACCACCGAGGTGACGCTCAGTTTGCCGCGCTTTAGCACCGAGACCAGCCAAAGCCTGCGCGCCAGCCTGACCGCGATGGGGATGGGCATCGCTTTTGGGCCGCGTGCGGATTTTGCCGGGATGCTGCGCTCGAACCATCCTCTCTTTATCAGTGATGTGATCCAGCAGGCGAAAATCACGGTTAATGAGCGCGGCACCAAGGCCGAGGCCGCGAGCAATGGGACGGTTGCCGTGGCGTTATCGGCCTCAGCACCGCTGCCCACCGCGCGGTTCGATGTGGATCATTCGTTTATTTACCTGATACGCTCCGAACAGACCGGCGCGATCTGGTTTATCGGCCGGGTGACTGATCCGGTATCCTAACGCGATATTAATGTACGGATACGGGGGCCATGTCGTTTTGGACAATGGCCGCGCGGGCGAGATCGACGCTGGAGGCGACCGCCAGCGGCGCGCCGTTGGCGGCGAATACGCCGATGGCCGGACCGTCATGGGTTATGACTTTGCGGACATAAGCGATTTGGGCGACGCCCAGTTCGGCGAGTTGCTCGACGCTGAGATGATGCAGGTCCAAGAGGGCGCCGACCATGCTGTTATCAATGCCGTCATCAAGGGTTTCGATGTTCATTAATATTACTCCTGCTCGCTGTTCAGCGTGCGCTGCGGGTCTAGGGCTGCGACAGCGTTAGACCCTTTGCGGATAGCGATCGTTTTGATTTTGGCTTCAGGCAGCGGACGCACCAGATCGACATGGAGCAATCCGTTATCAAGCCAGGCGCCGCGCACTTCAATGCCTTCGGCAATCACGAAGGCGCGTTGGAATTGTCGGGCGGCGATGCCGCGATGCAAAAATATCCGACCTTGCTGATCCTCGACCTGACGACCGCGAATCACCAGCTGGTTATCCTCCTGGGTGATTTGGAGATCATCCATGGTGAAACCGGCGACGGCGACGCTGATGCGCAGGCAGGTCGCGCTGATTTGCTCGATATTATAGGGCGGATACCCTTCGGATGATGTTTTTGCCGCGCGCTCGATCATTTGTTCGAGATGATCAAAGCCCAGAAATAACGGCGACGTAAATACTCTCGTGCTCATCGAGCCTCCTCCGTGCGAGCGAGACAAGTGGACCCCACAATGGCAATCCTTTGATCAACATGGGGTGTTCTGCGCTGCAACGCAAGCCATGGATACGCGGTAAAGGTGACGGATTTGTGTCCGGCGCACAGCCCCGCTAAATCGGGATGATGAGTGCTGCGCGCAACAACCCGACCGCCATCCCTGAGATTTTGCTGGTGCCCGATAAGCGGCTGCGCGTCCGGGCCCGACCGGTGGCCGATGCGGATCTGGCTCAGCTTGAACGGCTGATGCCGGGGATGTTCGAAGCCATGTATCGCGCGCCGGGGATTGGGCTGGCGGCCCCGCAAATTGGGCTGGGGCTGCGGTTTTTTGTGATGGATTTGGGCCCGGATGAGGCGCGCACGCCGTTGCTGTTGATCAATCCGGTTATTACTGCTGCGAGCGAGGCACTGGCCACGCGCGAGGAAGGATGCTTGTCGTTGCCCGGTCATTATGCCGAAATCAGCCGCCCGGCGCGGATTACCGTGGCGTATGAGGATTTGGCCGGGGTGAAGCACCGGATCGAGGGTGAGGATTTGCAAGCGGCCTGCATTCAGCATGAAATTGATCATTTGGATGGGGTGCTGTTCATTGATTATTTAACCCCGCTCAAGCGCAATATTTTGCTGCGCAAATATACCAAGGACCAAAAAGAGAAGGCCGAGGCGGCGCCTGCGCGCGGGACGCGAAGATGAGCGACGGCGGGGGGAGTAAAAGCGGGGGGAGCAAGCTGCGGCTCGCTTTTATGGGCACGCCGGATTTTGCGGTGCCGACATTGGAGGCTTTGCATCGGGCCGGGCATCAGATCAAGGCGGTTTATTGTCAGCCCCCGAAGCCGAGCGGGCGGGGTCAGCTGCTGGGATTGACCCCGGTGCATCGGACGGCGAGCCGGTTGGGGCTGGAGGTGCGCTGCCCGGTAAAACTGCGGCAGAATCAGGCCGAGCTTGATCATTTCGCCGGGTTGGAGTTGGACGCGGCGATTATTGTCGCGTACGGGCTGATTTTGCCGCCAGAATTTTTGGCGCTGCCGCGCCGGGGCTGTTTGAACATCCATGCCAGCCTGTTGCCGCGCTGGCGGGGTGCTGCACCGATCCATGCCGCGTTGCTGGCCGGGGATGCTGAAACCGGCATTACCATTATGCAAATGGATGCCGGGCTCGATACCGGGCCGATGCTGCTGAAAGCGGCGATTCCGATTAGCGGCAGTGATACCGCGGCGAGCCTGCATGATCGGCTGGCGCCGTTGGGTGCGGACTTGATGCTCCGAGTGTTGGCGGGGGAGTTTGAGCCGCGGGCGCAGGAGGGCGAGAGTTGTTATGCGCCCAAATTGAGCCGCGATGATGCGATGATCGATTGGTCGGCCCCAGCGGTCGCGATTGAGCGGCGGGTGCGGGCTTTCAGCCCCTGGCCAGGCTCGGCCTTGATCCATCGGGGTGAGAAAATCAAGATTCATGCGGCTGAGTTGGTTGAAGGGGTTGGGGCGTTAGCGCCGCCGGGCACGGTGCTGGATGATCGGTTGAGTGTGGCTTGCGGCGCGGGGGCGGTTCGGTTGACCTTGGTGCAGCGGGCCAGCCGTTCGCCGTTGGAGGCGGCAGAGTTTTTGCGCGGCTATCCGATTCCGGCTGGCACGGTTTTGGGCTGACCGGCGGGTGGCGCGGTTTGCCCTGAAGGTGGAATATGATGGCAGCCGGTTTGTCGGCTGGCAGCGTCAGGATAATGGCCCATCGGTGCAGCAACATTTGGAAATGGCGGCAGCGAAGCTGAATGGCGGTGTGGAACCCGCGATTGCCGGTGCCGGGCGGACCGATGCGGGGGTGCATGCCACCGGGCAGGTTGCGATGGTGGTGTTGGATGATCGGTTTTCGGCGCGAACGGTGCGCGATGCGCTGAATTTTCACCTCCAGCCGCAGCCGATTGTGGTGCTCAAGGCGGCGATTGTGCGCGATGCGGACTGGCATCCACGGTTTTCGGCGATTGCGCGGCATTATCAGTATGTTATTTTGAATCGCGCGGTGCGCCCGGCTTTGGACGCGCAGCGTGTTTGGCATGTGAAAACAAAGCTGGATGCGGATTTGATGCATCAGGCCGCGCAAAGCCTGCTGGGCCAGCATGATTTCACCAGTTTTCGCGCGAGCGCCTGTCAGGCTGCCTCGCCGCTGCGCACCTTGGACCGGTTTGCGCTCCGCCGTGAGGGCGAGCGGGTGATTGCCGAGGTGAGTGCGCGCAGTTTTTTGCATCATCAGGTGCGCAATATGATCGGCACGATCCGGCTGATTGGCGATTATTCGCGACCCAAAGACAGTCTGGCTGAGGTTTTGGCAGCGCGCGACCGCAAGGCGGCGGGACCGACCGCACCCGCCGATGGTTTGGCGTTGATCGGGGTGGATTTTCCGGTTGATCCGTTTGGCGATTGAGGCGCCATCATCCCTCTATTTATTTCGGACGCGTAACGATTTAGGCGTGATTTTTCGCTCCTTACCGGGAGAAAATTTTTCTGATTTGGCTCGGATAGGCGGGCGGATTGTCGGTGGGTGGGTATTTGGCGAGCAGGTATTCAAGAAAAGTGGGTTCGGGGGGTTTTGGTGGTTTGATTGGTTTGGGTTTGGGTTTGCGCAAATGCGCCGGGCGCGGTTTGCGGGGTTTGCGGACTCTTGGGGGGAGTTGCAGATAGAGCGGGATTGGGAGCGAGAAAAAGCGGCAGAGGGGCCGGAAGACTTGGCGGGCGAGTTGCGGGGGATGGGCTATTAGAGTCATTG
>JAJZEG010000032.1 GCA_021828605.1 Pseudomonadota bacterium
TCTCGGCAACCGATGTGCGCCCCGCCGCCAAAGAGGAAATCAAATCCCTGGGTGCGAGCTTCATTGGCGTCGAGGACGAGGAAAGCTCGAAACAAACCGGCGCCTATGCCCGTGAAATGAGTGCCGAGTTCCGCGCCAAGCAAGCCACCCTGATTGCCGAAACCGTGGCGAAAAACGACATCGTCATTTGCACCGCCCTGGTGATGGGTCGCAAAGCCCCGGTGATCGTCACCGCCGAGGCGGTCGCCGCGATGCGCATGGGCAGCGTGGTGGTCGATCTGGCGTCTGATGCGGGCGGCAACTGCGCTGCAACCGTTCCCGGCGAGCGGATCATCACCGCCAACGGCGTCACCGTGCTTGGCTATCGCAACTGGCCCGCCCGGATCGGTGTCGCGTCAAGCGGCCTCTATGCCCGCAATCTGATGACGTTCCTCACCACCTTCTGGGACAAGGAGGCCAGCGCGCCCAAACTGCCCGCCGAGGACGATATCGTCAAAGGCGTGCAACTCACCCGCGCCGGCGCCATTATTCACCCGAATTTCCAGCCGCAAGCGGCTGCTTAAAGGAGTGCGACCATGACCCCCGCTGAATTGGCTGGCCAGGCTGCCAGCCTGTCCCATAAAGCCGCCGTGCTCGCCCAGAACGCGGCCGGCTTTGCCGCCGAGGCCGCCGCGCATCACGCGAACCACCCGCCTTTGGTCTATTTATTCACGATTTTCGTGATGGCGGTGTTCGTCGGCTATTACGTGATCTGGAGCGTCACCCCCGCTTTGCATTCACCGCTAATGGCCGTCACCAACGCGATCTCCTCGGTCATCATCGTCGGCGCCATGCTCGCGGTCGGCCTGCACGGCGATATCGCTGCGCATATTTTCGGGTTCCTCGCGGTGGCACTGGTCTCGGTGAATATTTTCGGCGGCTTCATGGTGACCCAGCGCATGTTGTCGATGTTCAAACGCAAAGCGAAGTAAGGGAGCGACCCGATCATGAGTTACGCATCCGATCCGGGCATTACGCTCGCCTATGTTGTCGCCGCTATCCTGTTCATTCTGGCATTGCGCGGCCTGTCCCACCCGGAATCCTCGCGCCGGGGCAACCAGATGGGCATCGCCGGGATGGTCATCGCCATCCTCGCCACGCTCGATCACCCGGGCATGTTGCTGAGCGGTGCCGGGCTGATTTTCCTCGGCATCGCTGTCGGCGGCACCGCAGGCGCCATCGTCGCCAAGCGCATTCAAATGACCGCATTGCCGCAACTGGTTGCGGCTTTTCACTCGCTGGTCGGTTTGGCCGCTTTGTTCGTCGCCGCCGCCGCACTCAACGCCCCCACCAGCTTTGGCATCGGCACGCCGGGACATTTGCGCCTGGAAAGCCTGATCGAAATGTCGATCGGCCTCGCCATCGGCGCGATCACCTTCACCGGCTCGATCATTGCCTTCGCCAAGCTGCAAGCCTTGATGAAAGGCACGCCCATCACCTTCCCCGGCCAGCATAAAATCAATCTCGGCCTCGGCATTCTGATTTTCGTGCTCATCGTGATGTTCGTCCTCTCCGGCGGCTCGCAGGTCTTGTTCTGGCTCATCGCCCTGGTCGCCCTCGCGCTCGGCTTCCTGCTGATCATCCCGATCGGTGGCGCCGACATGCCGGTCGTGGTCTCGATGCTCAACTCCTATTCCGGTTGGGCCGCCGCGGGCATCGGCTTCACCATCGGCAACGTCGCCTTGATCATCACCGGCGCTCTGGTCTTCTCCTCGGGCGCGATTCTCTCCTACATCATGTGTAAGGGGATGAATCGCTCGATCATCAACGTGCTGCTCGGCGGCTTCGGCACCGATGGCGGCGCTGCGGGCCCAGCCGCCGCGATGGGCGATAAAACCGTCAAATCCGGCTCCGCTGAAGACGCGGCCTTCATCATGAGCAATGCCTCCAAAGTGATCATCGTGCCGGGCTACGGCATGGCGGTCGCTCAGGCGCAGCATGCGGTGCGGGAAATGGCCGATCTGCTCAAAGCCGAGGGGGTCGATGTCAAATACGCGATCCACCCGGTCGCAGGCCGAATGCCCGGCCATATGAACGTCCTGCTCGCCGAAGCCAACGTGCCCTATGACGAGGTGTTTGAGCTCGAAACCATCAATAACGAGTTCTCCACCGCCGATGTGGTCTATGTGATCGGCGCGAATGACGTCACCAACCCCGCCGCCAAAACCAATTCCGCCAGCCCGATTTTCGGGATGCCGATTTTGGAGGTCGACAAGGCGAAAACCGTCTTGTTCGTCAAGCGCTCGATGGCGTCAGGCTATGCGGGCGTCGATAACGAGCTGTTTTTCCGCCCCAACACCATGATGCTGTTTGGTGACGCGAAAAAAATGACCGAGGAAATCGCCCAAGCCCTGGGCCGATAAATCGTGCCTGAATAACAATGCGAGGGCCTGATCGATGAGAATCGATCGGGCCCTCAGCATGAGGTGATGTTAAATTATATCATTGAAAAAGCTAGTTTTCTGATCTGCTCTGGCCCAAACCCCGTATTATGCTGCACCGCAGCGTGATCAATTTATCGGGATTTTTCATAATTTTAACGTGTTTTATTAAGAAATAGGTGGCAAACCCCCAGGGAACGGGTTGAATGCGGCGTCGACCGCAGCTTGGAGGCTACCATGGCATTTTCACGACGATTTCTGCTCGATGCCGGCGTCAAAGCAACGCTGAGCCTACCGCTCTGGATGCAAACGGCCCTGGCCGCCACGCCGTTCCGCCCCACCATAAGCCAGGCACGCCTGCGCGACGCCGCCTATCGTCATGCGCGCGACCATCGCCTCGTGGTGATCGATCCCGGCCATGGCGGGCGCGATCCGGGCTGTATCGGCAATGGTCAATTGTTCGAGAAAGACATCGCTTTATCCGCCGCCTGGGATCTACGCCGCACCCTGGAGCGCGGTGGCTATCAGGTGATGATGACCCGCGAGCGCGATTTCTTCGTCCCCCTGCAAGGTCGGGTCGATTTCGCTGAAAAACACAATGCCGCTGTGTTTCTCTCGATCCATGCCAACTCGGTCGCACCCAATACCGTAGTGCGCGGCGCCAGCGTCTATACTTTCTCCGAACACGCGTCAGACCCGCTTGCGCAAAAAATCGCTCGCTCGGAAAACAGCGTCGAGCGCCTGTCGAACCCCACGTTCAAAGGCGTCTCACCGCAGGTCGGCGCGATCCTGTTCAGCCTGATGTCGCACAGCACCAAGGTCGAATCGCTGCTGCTGCAAAAACACGCGGTCGGTGCCTTGGCCCGCTCGGTGGATATGCTGCAAAACCCGGCCCGCCACGCCACCTTCGCGGTGCTGCAATCCTCAGCGATTCCCAGCATCCTGGTCGAAACCGCCTTTCTCTCCAACCCCGAGGATGAAGCCGCTCTCCGCACCAATGCGTTTCGCGAGCGCATCGCCCAATCGATGAAAACCGCGGTCGATGCCTGGTTCCTCGCCAAGCAGCACGCCGTCGCCAATCTGTAAGGCCGGATCATGGTCGGGCGTCGGCGCGTCGCATTAGGGTTAGGCGGTTTTGTCTGGGCCGCCTCCGCGCGCGCTGGTTTCGCCGAGCCCAGGGCCTCTGCTGAACACCAGGCCTCCGCTGAGGATGCCCACTATACCAACCATCCGCGCCCCGGCGGAGTCGATTGCGCCGCCTGCACCTTCTTTGAGCCCGCCCGCACCCCGCCCGCTCATTGCGAATTGGTGCGCGGCCCGATCAGCC
>JAJZEG010000167.1 GCA_021828605.1 Pseudomonadota bacterium
GCCGGGGCGATTTTGGCGAAGATGGCGCCAAATCCACCAAGTTCGGTGGGGATGACGATCACCGCGACGATGATGGTGAGATAAATCAGCACGTCTTTGACGATGGCGATCATTGCCGGCGCGCGCAGGCCAGAGGTGAAGGTAAAGGCCGCGAGCACCAGGAAGGCGATGATTAACGGCAAATGCGCGCCCAAGCCCGCACCGGTAATGCCGAGCCCGCCAATCACGGTTTGCATGCCGACCAGCTGCAATGCGATATAGGGCATGGTGGCGGCGATGCCGGTGAGCCCGACCGCGAGCGCGAGATAGCGGTTGCCATAGCGGCCACGCACGAATTCAGGACCGGTGACAAAGCCATATTTGGCCGAGACCCGCCAGAGTTTGGGGAAAATGATATAGAGGATCGGGTAGGCAACGATGGTGTAGGGTACAGCAAAAAACGCGAGTGCGCCCGCGCCGAACATCAAAGCGGGGACGGCGATGAAGGTGTAGGCGGTATAGATATCGCCGCCGATTAAAAACCAGGAGATCAGCACGCCGAACTGGCGGCCACCCAGACCCCATTCATCGAGTTTGGTTAAATCACCGCCCCGCCAGCGCGCGGCGATGAAGCCAAGGATCAGCACGCCGATGACGAGAACGGCGAAAACAAGTGTGGCTATGGTCATGATCCGGTCCTTAGCTTTCGGCGCGATAGACGATGAAAATAATCAGCGCGGAGAGCGGCACCCAGAGCAGTTGATACCAGTAGAAAAATGGAAAACCGCCCAGTTCCGGCGCCTTGCTGTTATAAAACGGCACCCAGAGGGTCGCGATGAACGGGATTAGCAGAAGCCAGCGCAGCTTGGAGGTGCGCGGCGGCGTTTGGTCGTTGATATCCTCATAGTCCGACATGGTGCGATAACTCCCCCTGATCAGTGCTTATTCGCAATGAGATCGATGGCTGTGCGGCGTGGTTGATTCGGGCCGAATGATTGTTGGTTCACCCAGATTTAGAACGGATCGGGATCGACGTGCAAGCTCCTGGTATTTTAAGCATAGTCGGAGGCGTGGGTGAGATCGCGATCACGATCCGACGCAAATCGGTGCAAGAGCGGTGACAAAATCGTTGCAACCAGCACGTTCAACCCGAAGGTTACCACCGCGATATAGCAAGGCAGATGGTAGCCAAACAGGTCGAAATTATAGATCGCCCCGGTCAGATGGTTGAGGAGCGCGAGGTTGGTTGCGGTGCCGAAACCGACGACCCAGCCGATTAGCAGCGCCCAGCCATTATAAAAGCGGGTGAACAGGCTGAAGGCGACAGCGGGGAAGGTTTGGATAATCCACATGCCGCCCAGCAGCTGCAATTGGATGGCGTATTTCAGGGGTAAATCGATTTCAAAGACGAGGCCGCCAATGATGATCGCGATGGCGAACAGTTTGGCGATCAGCGATTCGCTGCTTTGCGCCATTGAGGGGGCGATGAATTGGCGCCAGATGTCGCGGGTGAAAATATTGGCGGCAGCGATGCCCATGATCGCGGCGGGGACCAGGGCGCCGATGGCGATGGCGGCAAAGGCGATGCCGACGAACCAGCCGGGCATTGAATGGAGCAGCAAAGCCGGGAACGCGAAATTGGGGCCAAAGGTTTTGAAGCCATGGGCGAATTGCGGCGAATGGGCGACCCCGGCTGCGACCGCCATCACGCCGAATAGAGCGACCAGGCCAAGCATGAAGGAAAAGGCAGGCAGCAGAAAGGCGTTACGGCGCACCACGTCACGGCTGCGCGCGGCGAGCACGCCGGTCATGGCGTGCGGGTAGAGGAACAACGCCATCGCCGAGCCGAGTGCGAGGGTGGCATAGCCGGTGGTCAGGCCGGTTGATCCTGCCGGGGGTCTTGCTAACAACAGGTGAGAGGGTGGGAGCTTGGCGAAAATGGCCGAGAAGCCGCCCAGCTGGTCAGCGATGACGAAAAACGCGATCAGGATGGTGAGAAAAATCAGGAGATTTTTTACCACCGCCAGCATCGCCACCGCGCGCAGGCCGGAAGTGACGGTGAACAGAGCGACCAAGGTTACCGCCATGATCAGCGGCAAATGCGCACCAAGCCCGGTGCCGGTGAAACCGAGGGCGCCGATCACGGTTTGCATACCGACCAGTTGCAAAGCGATATAGGGCACGGTTGCCAGAATGCCGGTGACGCCGATGGCGAGTGCGAGGAGTTTATTGCCGTAGCGGGCGCGCACAAACTCAGCACCCGTGACATAGCCATGCCGGGCGGAGACCCGCCAGAGCCGGGGGAAAATCAGAAACAGCACCACGTTCGCCATCAAAGTGTAGGACACGGCAAAATAAGCGAGGGCGCCGACGCCAAACATCAAAGCGGGGACGGCGATGAAGGTATAGGCGGTATAGATGTCGCCGCCGACCAGAAACCACGACATCAGCAAACCAAATTGCCGTCCGCCCAGGCCCCATTCATGCAATTTGGTCAAATCATCGCTCCGCAACCGCGCGGCGCTATCGACAATAATTAATACGCCAATGACCAGGATAACAAAAATAATTGTTGCAATACCCATGATTTTATCCTTGGTCGATTGCGGCTTGGCACGCCGTGACTGTGGTTAGACCGCGCGACGCACGATCCGATCACACCGCTTCATAAGCCGAAATGCGGCTCGATCAAGCCGGTATCGAGGGCGTGGAGGGCAGATCAGCGTCAGGTGGCGTTATTTGACGCGACGTCATCAGCCGGGCTGCGCGCAGAATCGCGCGCAAATCATCGAGCGCGTGATCAAGATCATGGTTGGGGACGATGTAATCAAACTCGCTTTGATGCGACCATTCGGCGGCGGCTTCGGTCATCCGACGCGCGATATCGGCGGGCAGATCGCCGCGCATTTGCAAGCGGGCGCGCAAGGCATCGAGGCTAGGCGGGCGAATGAACACGCCGATGACATCGCCGGGCAAGGCCGCGCGCAGCTGGCGAAATCCTTGCCAATCAATATCGAACAGCACATCGAGACCGGCTTGCAGCCGCGCCTCGACCGGGGCGCGCGGGGTGCCATAAGCGCGATCAAACACGGTGGCATGTTCAAGAAACGCGCCTGCCGCGATCATGTCAGCAAATTGTGCCCCTGTCTTGAAAAAATAATGGTTTCCCTCCTGCTCGCCTAAGCGCGGGGCGCGGGTGGTGGCGCTAATCGAGAGAGCGAGATCGGGGTCGGTTGCCAGCAGGCGATGCGACAAAGTGGTTTTGCCTGCACCCGATGGTGCCGCAAGCACCAGGCATAGGCCGCGCCTTCTCATGATTTACTCCACATTGGCAACTTGTTCGCGCAATTGTTCGATGGTGGCTTTCAAATCGAGCCCCAGAGCGGTCAGGGCCAGGGAGGCGGATTTGCTGCATAAGGTGTTGGCTTCGCGGTTGAATTCCTGGACCAGAAAATCAAGCCGCCGCCCGACATTGCGCGCCTCGGCCAGCAAGGCGCGGGCCGCCGCGCAATGGGCGTCGAGCCGGTCAAGCTCCTCGGTGACGTCAGATTTACTGGCGAGGATGGCGATTTCTTGCGCTAGTCGCTCGGGAGCGACCGGCTCGGTGCCGTTCAGCAGGCCTGCGAGCGTGGCGGTCAGGCGGGCGTGATGCGCAGCGGGCTGTGTTGCGGCGATGCTGCGTGCCTGAGCCGTTAAATCGGTGATGCGATCAAGTGTCGCGGTGAGGATAACCGCAAGCCGCGCGCCTTCGGCGTGGCGTGAGG
>JAJZEG010000284.1 GCA_021828605.1 Pseudomonadota bacterium
TTCCGTGCCTTTTCTGAAACCTGAAACTGCCTTATACTAACTTTCAATGGAATCGACGCAGAAGTCAATTTTAAGTTGTATCCCGCGCCGCTCATTTTTTATGGCACCCTTGCTGCCGCTTGCCGCTTGCGCCAGCGCGGAGCGGCCCGCGCTTCCTGCAACCGGCGCCTATCGGCTGGGCGCGGGCGATGAAATCCGGGTCGCGGTATTTGGCCAAAAACAGTTGAGTGCGCGCTATCGCATTGGCGCCGACGGCCATATCGCGATGCCACTGCTCAAACCGATCAATGCGGCAGGCCTGACCCCGGACGCGCTGGCACAGCGCATCGCGGCAAAGCTCACCCGCGCCGGTCTGCTCGCTGATCCAGCGGTCGCGGTCGAAATTCGTCGCTACCGGCCTTTCTATATTCTGGGTGAGGTCAATCGCCCCGGCGCCTATCCGTTCCAACCGGGCATGACCGTGCTCACCGCCGTCTCGATCGCGGGCGGCTTCACCGATCGCGCCGCCGAATCGCGGTTTCTGGTGATCCGCACTGTGGATAATCGCGCGCATCGTTACCGCGCCCGCGCCGCATCCAAGGTTGCGCCCGGCGATGTGATCAAGGTGCGCGAACGGCATTTCTGAACCATCGGTCCCGCAGGCGGCTGTCGCCAGACATTGACACCATAACCAACCCTGCTCTACCGGCGCTCCACCATGACAAATCCAATGACGGCGGCAACCGCTTTTATTTTTCCCGGCCAAGGCAGCCACAGCGTTGGCATGGGCCGGGATCTGGCCGCCACCTTCAGCGCCGCGCGCGCGGTTTTCGAGGAGGTCGATGACGTGCTCGACCAGAAACTCTCGCGGCTGATTTTCGAAGGCCCGTCCGATGAATTGACCCTCACCGAAAACGCCCAGCCCGCTTTGATGGCGGTCTCGATGGCCGCCTTACGCGCGCTCGAACAGGAAACCGGTCGTGACCTCGCCGATATGGCGGGCCTGGTCGCGGGCCATTCGCTCGGCGAATATACCGCCCTTGCTGCCGCTGGCGCCTTCACCATCGGCGAAGCCGCCCGTTTGCTGCGGTTGCGCGGCCAGGCGATGCAGCGCGCGGTGCCGCCCGGTGCCGGTGCCATGGCCGCTTTGCTCGGCGCCAGCCTCGAGCAAGCCCGCGCCATTTGCGCCCAGGCGCAAAGCCAAGGCACAGGCGACATGGATGATCTGGTCGAAATCGCCAATGATAATGGCGGTGGTCAGGTGGTGATTTCCGGCAGCCTCGCCGCCGTCGATCGCGCGATCGAGGTCGCCAAGGCCGAAGGGGTGAAGCGCGCGATGAAACTCCCTGTTTCTGCCCCGTTCCATTGCGCCCTGATGGCCCCCGCCGCCGAGGCGATGCGCGCGGCCTTGGCGCAAACCCCACCGCGCGCGCCGCTTGTGCCGTTGGTCGCCAATGTCACTGCTGGCATCCTGACCGACCCGGCGGCGATCACCACGAGCCTGATCACCCAGGTCACCGCCACCGTGCGCTGGAGTGAATCGGTCAGTTTCATGGCCCGGCATGGCATCACCCGGGCGGTCGAACTCGGTGCGGGCAAGGTGCTCGCCGGGCTGATCCGTCGGATCGCGCCCGATATCGAAACCTTCTCCGCGGGTACGCCCGCCGAACTTGAGGCGGTGATCACCCATGTCCAGTAATTTATTCTCGCTCACCGGCAAATGCGCGCTGATCACCGGCGCGTCCGGCGGGATTGGCGCCGCCATCGCGCGCGTCCTGCATGAGCAAGGGGCCAGCGTCGCCCTCTCAGGCACCCGCGCCGAAGCCCTGCACAGCCTGGCCGATGAACTCGGCGCGCGCGCCTTTGTCTGCCCCGCCGATCTGTCCGATCCCGCCGCCCCCGACGCGCTGATCGCGGCCGCCGAAGCGGCGATGGGTGGGCTTGATATTCTGGTCAATAATGCGGGCGCCACCAAAGACGGCCTGGCTTTGCGCATGAGCGATGCCGATTTCGAGCGGATACTCGCGCTCGATCTGACCGCGCCATTCCGCCTCGCGCGCAGTGCCCTCAAGGGTATGCTGCGCCGCCGTGCCGGACGGATTATCAATATTGGCAGCATCGTCGGCGCCACCGGCAATCCCGGTCAAGCCAATTACGTCGCCGCCAAAGCCGGTCTGGCCGGTCTGACCAAGGCCCTGGCCCAGGAAGTCGCCTCGCGCGGCATCACCGTCAATCTGGTCGCCCCTGGTTTCATCGCCACCCCGATGACCGAAGCCTTGACCCCGGCCCAGCATGAGGCGCTGCTCGCGCGCATCCCGCTCGGCCGGATGGGCTCGCCCGAGGATATCGCGGCGGCGGTGGCTTATCTGGCTGGCGAATCCGGCGCTTGGATCACCGGCGCGGCCCTCCACATCAATGGCGGCATGGCCATGCTCTAACCGCTTGATTAACATTCAACAGGTGCTGCGGTTGGCGCATCATCCGGAACCATGCTAAGCGGCCCCCACTTTGCCAACGCGTCCCCCCTATTCAGGTGAAATCCAAACGAATAGAAGGTGCCGATCAACCCCCGGGTCCGCGTGCGGACCAATATCGCTGCAGGAGCTAAATCATCATGAGTGAAGTCGCCGACAAAGTTAAAAAAATCGTGGTCGAACATCTCGGCGTCGATGAAGCCAAAGTCACCCCTGAAGCCTCGTTCATCGATGATCTCGGCGCCGACAGCCTCGATACCGTCGAATTGGTGATGGCGTTCGAAGAAGCCTTCAGCGTCGAAATCCCTGAAGACGCCGCCGAAAAAATCGCCACCGTCAAGGACGCGATCGACTATATCGAAAAGAAAAAAGCCGAATAACGCGGCCGCAGGGAGGTTCAGATGCGTCGCGTCGTCGTCACCGGCATGGGCATTGTCTGCCCGCTCGGTTTGGGTGTCGAGCATGTCTGGTCCAGACTGCTCGCGGGCCAATCTGGTATCGGCACCATCACCGGCTTCGATGCCGGTGATCTGCCCGCCAAAATCGCCGGTGAGGTGCCGCTCGGCCCGTACACCGAAGGCAAATACACCGCCTCTGAATGGATCGCGGCCAAAGACGTCAAAAAAATGGACCCGTTCATCCATTACGGTATCGCCGCCGCCGCCCAGGCGGTCGCCGATTCCGGCTGGGAGCCGCAAACCGAGGAAGATCGCTGCGCCACCGGCGTGATGATGGGCTCGGGCATTGGCGGTCTGCAAACCATCTATGAAGGCGCGGTGCTGGTGCATGAAAACAAAGCCCGCCGCATGTCGCCGTTCTTTATCCCCTCGGCGCTGATCAATCTGATTTCGGGTCAAATCTCGATCCGCTATGGCTTCAAAGGCCCCAACCATGCCGTCGTCACCGCCTGCGCCACCGGCGTCCACGCCATCGGCGATGCCGCCCGTCTGGTCGCGTACGGCGATGCCGATGTGATGGTCGCGGGCGGCGCCGAGGCCACCGTCTGCGCCATCGGCATTGGCGGTTTCTGCGCCTCGCGCGCCCTCTCCACCGGCTTTAACGATAATCCCACCGCCGCCTCGCGCCCCTGGGACAAAGACCGCGACGGCTTCGTGATGGGCGAAGGCGCTGGCGTGCTGGTGCTCGAAGAATATGAGCACGCCAAAAAGCGCGGCGCCAAAATCTATGGCGAATTCGCGGGCTACGGCATGTCGGGCGACGCCTATCACATCACCGCCCCCGCCGAACATCACGATGGCGCC
>JAJZEG010000353.1 GCA_021828605.1 Pseudomonadota bacterium
GGTGAAATTCTACGCCCACTCGGCCAGCTCTCCTCCTTCGTGGTCGCGGTGGTCGCGCTCGGCGTGATCATCGTCTTTCCCGATGGGCTGCTCGGCCTCATCGCGGCACGCAGGCAAGCATGACCACTCAAGCACCTCGCCTTGAAATCCGTGGCCTGACCAAGCGCTTTGGCGGGCTCACCGCCGTCAAATCGCTCGACTTCTCGCTCTATCCCGGTGAAATCCTCGGGCTGATCGGCCCGAACGGCTCGGGCAAATCCACCGCCATGCAAATGATCATGGGCGTGGTCAAACCAACCGCCGGGCAAATACTGCTCGACGGCGTCGATCTGGCGGGCCAACCCCCGCACCGCATCGCCCGCGCGGGCATCGGGCTGGTGTTCCAACATGCCCGCCCGCTGCGTCTGCAAACCGTATTGCAAAACATCCTGCTCGGCCTGCTGCCCGACAGTCTGATCCGGCTGCGCCCACCCCCCGGCGCGATTGAACGCGCGCGCGAAATCGCCAGCCTGTGCGGTCTCGACGGCGTGCTCGACCGCACCCCCGCCAGCCTGCCCTTCGCCGATCTGCGCCGCATGGAAATGGCCAAAGTCATGGCGCGCGATCCGCGCGTGGTGCTGGTCGATGAGCCCTTCGCAGGCCTCGCGCGCGATGAAGTCAATGATTTCGCCGCTCTGATCAAAGCCTTCCGCGATCAGGGCCGCGCCGTTTTGCTGGTCGATCACAATGTCAAATCCATCGCCGCCCTGGCTGATCGCGTTCTCGCCCTCTATCTCGGCGAAAAAATCGCCGAAGGCGCGCCCGCGCAGGTGATGGCTGATGAAACCGTCCGCCGCGTCTATATTGGCGGCGCCATCGAAACCCATGAGCGCCCGGAAGCGGAAATCAACGCCCATCAGATTCTGCTCGACGTCGATAATCTGCGCGTCTGCTACGGCAAGGCCCAGGCGCTCGATCAGGTGGCGCTGCGGGTGCATCAGGGCGAATTCGTCTCGGTGGTCGGGCTGAATGGCGCAGGCAAAACCTCCTTGTTCAACGCTTTGTCCGGCCTGATCCCCTATCAGGGCACCATCCGTTGGGATGGCGCGCCCCGAACCAATCATAACCCCGCCGCCATTGCGCGTGCGGGCCTGGTGCAATGCGCCGAAACCCGCGAATTGCTCGGCACCATGAGCGTGGCTGATAATCTCGATCTCGCCGCCCAGCGCCTGCCCCCATCCGAACAACAATCCCGCAAGGATTGGCTGTTCAGCCTGTTCCCGATCCTGCAATCGCGTGCCAGCCAGCTTGCCCGCACCTTGTCGGGCGGCGAGCAGCAAATGCTGGCCATCGCCCGCGCCTTGATGATGAAACCACGCTTATTGATCCTCGATGAACCCACCCTCGGCCTCGCCCCGGTGATTCTCGCCCAACTCTCGGACGCGCTGCGCTTATTGCGCGAAACCACCGATATCACCGTGCTGTTAGGCGAGCAGAACATCACTTTTGCGCTGCCCCACGCTGATCGCGTTTATTTGATCGAGCATGGTCGGATGATCTGGCAGGGTACACCAAGTCGTTTCGTCAGCGAAGCAGGTAAAAACTATCTATGATCCCGACAGCCTGTGTCGTTGCCGCAACGCTACTACCCGATTTTTGTAAACTTGCGCAGCATATTGCATGTTCGTGCTTGAAAGCGACCAAAACTCGTGTAATCCTTGACCACAAATATAATCCTAGGGGAGTCGAATAATGTCGAATACACCACAATCCAAACGTCCATTGGTTGCGCGTCTCGCCCTTGCCGCCAGCGCCGGTCTGGCCTGTTTCGGCCTCGCGGGCGTCGCCCAGGCCGGTGCCCCCTTGCCGTTCGACTTCCCGACCCCGCCGCCCAACATCACCGTGGTCCAATTCTACAATCAATTCTCCAGCGGCAGCAGCTTCTACACCGCCAATGGTACCGAAGTCGGTAACACCCATGTCGCGACCGACGTGCCGATCGTGCGTGTCGTCCACACCTTCTCGCCCATCGACGGCATGATCCCGGGCGTGCAAATCATCGCTCCCTATGTCGGGTTCCTTGGCAATACCGAGGTCGGTGGCAGTTCATTGACCCGCAATAGCGGCTTCGCCGAACCGCTGCTCTCGGCCTTCCTGAAAGTCTATAACGATCCGGCTGAGGATCAGGTTCTAACCTTGACCTACTTCATCAGCCCGCCCACCGGCGCGTACAATCCCAACTACACGCTCAATGCGAGCACCAATAACTACGTCAATAACTTCGAAGTCCTCTATAGCCACATCGTCCTCGGCACCCCGAAAACGCCGCATCTGGATTTCGATGTCTCCCTCGACTCCTACATCTATAGCAATAATAACAATTTCACCTCCGGCTTCTTCCACGGGGCTGAACATACCCAGCCCGCCGAGCAAATCCTCGCTTACCTGCCCTATTATTTCCACCCGCAAACCGGTTCCTATGTCGGTCTTTCCTTCGAGCAAACCTTCGGCGGCAAGCAATATCTGACCGGCAACGTGACCCTGCCCAACGGCTTTAGCTTCCCCGACAAAATCGACACCGGCAACCGCAACGACATCACCCAGGTCGGTATCGTCGCCGGTTCATTCGTCGCCCCCACCATCGCCGTGCAAACCCAACTCGCAACCGATGTCCGGGTGCGCGGTGGCGTGAAAAACGACGTTGTATTCCTCGTCCAAGTCGCGAAAATTTTCTAATCGACGCCTATAAACCGGCGGCCTGGGTCAGGTCGCCGGTTCGCCGTTCTCAATCAACAATAATAACGATGCGCAACAATAAAAATTAGGGGGATTTTCGATGGCGTTTTCACCCATGCAGCGAAGTCTCGCGCATTATCCCGAACAAGGGCCGCGCAAGCTCTATCTGCTTCTGGTCGTGCTGATCACCATCGCCCTCTATTACGCGCTCTATGCTGCCGGTGGCGTCGCCCCCTTGCTGCTCGCGGGCCTGAAACTGCCCTTCGCCGATTTCGTCTATATTCTCGCCTTCGGCAATCTGATCGGCGCCTTCGCCTCGCTGCTCGCAGGCCTCGCAGATCGGTTCGGTCGTGCCAATCTGGTGGTCTATGGCCTGCTCGTCGTCGGTGTGCTGATCACCTTCGTCATGCCCAATGTCACCACCGCGGATGAATGGGGCGTCACTTTCTTCGTGGTCTCCTTCGTCGAAGGCATTATCCTGGTCGCCACCCCGGCCTTGATCCGCGATTTCTCGCCTCAGGTCGGGCGCGCCACCGCGATGGGGTTTTGGACCATCGGCCCGGTGCTCGGCAGCCTCACCGTCAGCGTGGTCACCACGCTCACCTTGCCGATTTTCAAAACCTGGCAGAGTGCTTACGTCATTTGCGGCTGGTCGGTGCTCGCGGTGTTCGTGCTGGCCTTCCTGTTCCTCAAGGAACTTGCCCCGTCTTTGCGCGATCAAATGATGGTCAATCTGCGGGATCGCACCTTGATCGAACTCAAGGCCAAAGGTCTCGATATCGAAGCCAGCCTGCGCAACCCCTGGAGCCAGATGCTGCATGTCGATATCCTCGCCTCCGCCTTCGGCGTCTCGGTCATGCTGCTATTCTATTACACCGCCGTCGCCTTCGGCCTGATCTATTTCGTCACCGTATTCGGCTATTCGGTGCATCAGGCCAATATCCTCGGCAACTGGAACTGGGGCACCAACGCCGTCGCCTTGATCCTCGCCGGGATTTTG
>JAJZEG010000117.1 GCA_021828605.1 Pseudomonadota bacterium
CTTGATGCGGAGGTTTAGGGTGTCCCGTTTGATGGATGGCGCGGTGGCGGTTGTGGACATGGTTTTGCTCCTGAGTTGGGAGATAGCATGGGCGTGGTGTCGGTGTCATTACAAATATCTGGCGCTGCCCGCGCGCGGGTTTTACGGATCGCGGAGCGAAAACAGGACGGGGACGTGGTCGGAGGGTTTTTCGCGGTCGCGTTCGGCGCGGTCGATCAGGGTGCTGGTGAGGCGTTCGGCGAGGCGGGGCGAGAGCAGAGCGTGATCGATGCGCAGGCCGAGATTGCGGGGCCAGGCGCCTGCCTGGTAGTCCCAGAAGGTGTAGAGACGGTCGTGAGGGTGTAGAGCGCGGATCGCGTCGGTCAGGCCGAGCCACAGGAGGGCGCGGAAGGCGGCGCGGGTGGGCGAGCGGACCAGCGCATCGGTGGCGCTGAGGGCGCCTGGGGCGAAATCATTGTCGGTCGGGCAGACATTATAGTCACCGATCAGCGCGAAATTTTGTTCTCCGGCGAGCAGGCTGGCCGCGTGGCGGCGCAGGGCCTCCATCCAGTCGAGTTTGTCCTGGTAGCCTGCCTCGCCGCCGGAATTGCCGTTGGGGAGATAGAGATTGCCGATCACTAGGTTGCGAAAGCCGATTTCCAGATAGCGCGATTGGCCATCCTCGGCGCGGCCGGGCAGAGACGTGCGGCGGAGTTCGACCGGCTCGCGCGCCAGAATCGCGACGCCATTATAGGATTTCTGGCCGTGGATGGTGGCGTGGTAGCCGGTGCCCGCGAGCGCCTCATGCGGGAATTGGTGGGTTTCGCATTTGAGTTCCTGCAACAGGAGTAGATCAGGCTGATGGCGGGCCAGCCAGTCCGCGACATGGGTGGCACGGCTGCGGATGGAATTGACGTTCCAGGTGGCGAGGGTGATCAAATGTTTAATCGCCCAAGAAGGATTATTCGACCGAGAACGAGGTGCCGCAGCCACAGGAGGTTTTCGCGTTGGGGTTTTGCACCGCGAAATACGAGCCCATCAGCGTGTCCTTGTAATCCAGCTCGGCACCCGCGAGGAGATCGAGGCTGGTCGGGTCGATCACCACCCGCGCGGTATCGCGGGTGACCACGATATCCTCTTCATTCACCTGATCGGTCAGATCGAACTTATATTGGAAGCCGTTGCAGCCGCCAGCCAGAACCTCGACCCGTAACGCCGCACCTGCGGCGATGGCGGCGACTTGCTTTGCCGCCGCGTCGCTGATCCGAAATTGTTCATGGTTGCTCATGAGAGGAATATAGGCGTTTGCGCGGGGTTGTGAAAGAACAAGAGTGCGGATCAGGCTTTGCCGTGGCAATGCTTGTATTTTTTGCCCGAGCCACAGGGGCAGAGCGCGTTGCGCGGGGTTGCCGCCCAGCTTTCCGGCCGGTCCGGGTCGATGATTTCGGCGCGATACGGGTTGAAACTGGCGGTGTAGCCCTCCGCACCGGCCATGGTGGCCGGGTCGGCCAAGAGCAGATCGCCGCCATAGTGACCCGCCTGCGGATGGGCGGTCATCATCATTGAGGGGTCAAACGGGGCTTGCGACCCATCGGGCTCGGCGCCCAGTTCGACATGGGCGAGGGCGGTGCAGACCTGCTCCTTCAGATCATCGAGCATGGCGGTGAACAGGATGAACGCCTCGCGCTTATATTCGTTGAGCGGATCGCGCTGACCATAGGCGCGCAGCACAATGCCCTGGCGCAAATGATCAAGCGCTAGCAAATGCTCTTTCCATAAATGATCGAGCGTTTGCAGTAAAATCGATTTTTCGATGACGCGGGTTAGTTCGGCGCCGAATGAGTGGGTTTTCGCGGTGATATGCGCATCGACCGCATCGGCGATCCGTTCGCGCAAATGGCTCTCATCGATGCCTTCTTCGGCGGCCCAGGCCTCGATGGGTAGAGTGAGGTCGAAAATGCGCTGCACGTCCTCGGCTAGTTCAGTGCTTTGCCATTGCTCGGCATAGGCCTTGGCGGGGATCCGTCGCTCGACAACCGCGCTGATGACATCGGCGCGCATTTCGGTGAAAATTTCCGACACGTCATCGGCGCGCATGAATTCGCGGCGCTGCGCATAGACCTCGCGCCGTTGATCGTTCATCACGTTATCATATTTGAGCAGGTTTTTACGGGTGTCGAAATTGCGGGCTTCGACCTTTTTCTGGGCTTTTTCGAGCGCCTTGTTGATCCAGGGATGCACGATGGCTTCGCCGTTTTGCAGGCCGAGCCGTTCCAGCATTGGGCCCATCCGTTCGGAGCCGAAAATGCGCATCAGATCGTCATCGAGGGAGAGAAAGAATAATGAGGCGCCCGGATCGCCCTGGCGGCCCGACCGACCGCGCAGCTGATTATCGACCCGGCGGCTTTCATGGCGCTCGGTGCCGATCACGAACAGGCCGCCGGAGGCTTTGACCGCGTCATGCGCGATCTCGATTTCCGCGCGGATTTCGGCTTCGCGGGTGGCGCGCGCCGCGTCATCGAGCCCGTCAAGCTCAAGTTTCAGGCGCATTTCCAGATTGCCGCCGAGTTTGATGTCGGTGCCGCGCCCGGCCATGTTGGTGGCGATGGTCACCGCGCCGGGGGCGCCAGCATTGGCGACGATGGAGGCTTCCTGCTCGTGAAAGCGGGCGTTCAGCACGTTATGCGCCACGTCGCGTTCCTTGAGGAGGGCGGAGATTAATTCGGATTTTTCAATCGAGGTGGTGCCGACCAGCACTGGCTGGCCGCGTTCGCGACATTCATTGATCAGGGTTGCGACCGCCTGGTATTTTTCATCCGCCGAGCGAAAAACCTGATCGTCCTGATCATCACGCGAGACCGGCACATTGGTCGGGATTTCGACCACGCCGAGCTTGTAGATTTCATCAAACTCATCGGCCTCGGTGAGGGCGGTGCCGGTCATGCCGGAGAGTTTGGGGTACAGGCGGAAATAATTCTGGAAGGTGATCGAAGCCAGGGTTTGGTTCTCGCGTTCGACGGTGACATGCTCCTTGGCTTCCAGCGCCTGATGCAGGCCATCGGAATAGCGCCGCCCATCCATCATTCGGCCAGTGAACTCATCGATGATGATCACCTGGCCATTTTTGACGATGTAATCGACATCGCGGGTGAACAAGGTATGGGCGCGCAGGCTTTGCTGGACGTGATGCACCAGAGAGATATTGAACACGTCATAGAGGTTGCCCTCGGTCAGCATGCCGGATTCAGCCAGCATTTGCTCGACCCGTTCGGTGCCCGCTTCGGTGAGGTTGACGGTTTTGAACTTCTCGTCTTTTTCGAAATGGGTGGGCTCCTCGGCGAGGATTTTCACCACCTCATCAACCTTCGCATACAGGTCGGTCGGCTCGTCGGATGGGCCGGAAATGATCAGCGGGGTGCGCGCTTCGTCGATCAGGATGCTATCCACCTCATCGACGACAGCGAAGTTGAAATCGCGCTGGACCATGTCGCTGAGGGCGTATTTCATGTTGTCGCGCAAATAATCGAAGCCGAATTCGTTATTGGTGCCGTAGGTGATGTCGCACGCATAGGCGGCGCGGCGCTCGTCATCTTCGAGGTTGGGCACGATCACGCCGGTGGTCAGGCCGAGGAAGCCGTAAACCTGGCCCATCCATTCGGCATCACGCCGGGCGAGGTAATCATTGACGGTGACCACATGCACGCCTTTGCCGGACAGGGCGTTC
>JAJZEG010000207.1 GCA_021828605.1 Pseudomonadota bacterium
CGGAGTGCATAGCCGAGATTGCGACCAAAACGGGGGGCATCGCACAAAGGGCTCGCCAGCATTTGGGCGCGCAGGCCTGCCCGCAACGCCGATAAAGCGGTGAGGTCGGTGGCGGCGGCGACGGCACGCTCGACATAGGCTTCGGCGGTGGCGGTGGCCCAATCCTCCAATCCGACATTGGATAAATGGCTGACCGAGTGGCGGGCGGCAAAAAATTCGCCAGCGAGGGTGACGACGGGGACGCCCATATACAGCGCCTCGCACGTGGTCAGGCCGCCGGAATAGGGCACCGGATCGAGGGCGATATCGATTTTTTGGTAGCCAGCGAGAAATGCCGGGTGTGCGGTGCGCCCAAGAATGGTGAGGCGCGCAGGGTCGATGCCCAGGGTTGCCCAGCGGCGCAGGAAGGCATCGGTGATTGGTTGCTGGGAGAATTGCGGGCAGCGGAGCACCAGGCGCGCGGTGGGCAGGCGAGTGAGGATTTGGCGCCATAGATCGAGCGTCCGGTCCGATAATTTGGTAACGTTGTTGAAGCAACCAAAGGTGACATGGCCCGCCGCACGCGCCGGGAGTGCGGACGGGGTTTGCGCGTAATCGGGCGGGGTGTAGCAGACATAGCCATCGGGCAGGCGCAGCAGGCGCTCGGTGTAAAACGGCTCGAAGCCGAGCGGGGTTTCCCAGCGATCGCTGATCATCCAGTCAATTTCGGGCATGCCGGTGGTGGCGCATTGCATGCCGACCCATTTTATTTGCACCGGCGCCGGGCGATAGGCCGCTACCGCAATACGTCCGGCATCGCCAAAGCCGCCCATGTCGATCAGGATATCGATGGCGCGGTCGGCGATATATGTGGCGACATCGCGGTCGCTCAGACCTTCAATGGCATGCCAATCCTGCGCGCGGGCGGCGTAACGCTGAGCGATCGCATCGGTTGGTTCAAAGCGACCAAAGCAGATGACATCGAACGCATTGCGATCAAGTTGCTCGATGCCCGCGAGGGTCAACCAGCCGACCGGGTGGCGGCGGAGCGTGTTGGAGAGCAAGCCGATGCGCAGTTTTCGGTCAGGCTGATCGGCGATGGCGCGGCGCGGATGATCCTCACGCGGGAGGTGACGGCTCAAGGCGGTCATGGCGCGCCGCAAATCAGCACCGGAGGTTTCATCCATATAAGGCAGCAAAGAGGCCTCAGTGCGACAGAGTTCGAGCGCAGCCTCGTTCGAGGAGGCGGATATCGAGCGGGCTTGTTGTAAATCATCCTGGGCCGCGCTGAGCAGACCCATTGAGGCACGCTGAACGGCGCGATTGCACAAAGTGCGAAGGTGAGGTCCGGCTTGGTCGATCAGTCGGGTCATGAGCGCCTCGGCCTCGGCGTAGCGATAGAGGCGCGACAGGGCGATGGCGTAATCATGGATTAAAGTTGGATCATTGGGTTGCAGGCGCAAAGCATCGCAGAGCAACGGTTCGGCGCGTTCGGGCTGCATGCGCAGCATCATCAGAGCCGCCTGCGCGGCATAGGGCCAGGTTTCATCCGGCGCGAGGGCCATCAACGCATCGAGCATGGGTTCGGCATCATCGAGCTGACCTGCGGAGAGGGCGGCGCGCGCCCTGAGACCCAAATGCAAAGCAGGGGGGATCAAGGCGGTGAAAGGCGGGTCGTTCAGCAAATCGGCCTCGGCGCAGAAGCCCGCCGAGATCCAGGCATGGGCTAAATCGAAGCCGCAGGTCAGGCTGGTGGGTTCAATAACGAGCGCTCGGCGCAAGCTGGCGATCGCTTGCTCATCATCGCCTTGATGCAGAGCAACGATGCCGAGGGTGTGCAGAGCCTGGAATAAGAGCCGGGCATTCTGATCGGGCGGTGCTGCGTCAAGGAGGGCGATTGCGCGGTGCAGGAAATTGCGCGCGCGGGCGCCTTGATTGCGTTGGCTTGCGATCACCCCACGGGCCAGCCAGGCCTCGATGCGGGTGGGATTGACGCGGAGCGCTTGAGCGTAGGCGGAATCGGCCTCGGTCCATTGCTGGGCATCGCGGCGCATTTGGGCCAAGGTTAGCCAGCATTGTTCAGACCCGGTAAACAGGCCAACCGCACGCTCGGCGATGGTTAGTGCCAGATCGCCCTGACCTTCATGGGCGAACCGCAAGGCCGTGGCGACCAACTGCTCGGCCTCGGGGGCTGATTGCGGCGGCTCAACGGTGAGCATCGCTTCTATCCTGCCAGGCCCATTTCGTTCGCGACGTCCGCACACAGGCTTGCTGCCTTGGACCAGTTTTGGGCGCAACCTGCGGCTTCGATGGCGAAAAACCGGGTCGTGGCATCGGCGATGCCAAGCTCGATGGCGGCGTCCGCTTCATCGGCGGCTTCGGTTGGATTTTGTTGATCAAGCAGGCAGCGGATCAAGGCATTGCGGGCCTCGATATTGGTGCCATCGATTTTGATGCCTTCGCGCAGCAGGGCAATCGCGTCATCCGGGGCGGAGTGGGTCATTAACTGACGCACCTGCCAGTCATCCGGCGTAGAATCCAACACTTCACGCAGGCACAAAGTCGCTTGATCATATTTGCCGAGGGTCAGCAGCGTGCGTCCTAACAAGGTTTTGGCGTGTAATGATTGCGGGTCATTAATCACGGCATCCGCTGCGGCGAGACAGGCGGTGACGCGATCGCCGCATGCGCTCGCTGCCTTGGAGCGGACTTCATAGAGGCGCGCCGCGTGCGGCCAGCGCTCAAGGCTGGCCTGGGTGATGGTCATGGTTTTGGCAAATTGCCCTTGCGCATAAGCAAGCTCGGCCTCGATTTCGGCTTGCCACGGTAAATCAGGGCCCAGCGCTGCAAGGGCGGGGAGCAGCAGGGTTGCCGCTTGATATTGCCCTCGTTGGATCAGACCGCGGGTGCGATCGAGGATGGCGTCAGATGCGTTGGTTGTGGTCATTTTGGGCTCCTGGGTTTGGACATTCTGTCCTCGGATTGGGTTAGGCTAACAATCCCATCGACTGGACCGCGAGAGAGGCGATTGATGGGCCTGAAGCGGCACCCTGCGCTTGGGTTTGGGACTGCACGACGGCGAGATATCGGTCGGCAAAGCTTTGAACAAAGCTTGGCTTTTGCAAGTCACTGACGTTTAGGCGGCTGTTAATGGCGGCGGCCTGGGTGGTGACGTCCTGATAGGCGATTTGCGGCGGCAGGCCGAGTGCGGTGGTGACGACGTTGCGCAGCACGGAATCGCCGAGGATCTGGGTAGCGGAGGTGAAGTTTTTGGCATTCTGGATAAAATCAAGCGCATTGGAGAGGCCGGGCGTTTGCGCGTCGAGCGACTGGCGCCATAACACTTCAGCGTAGCCATTCGCGAGGGTGGAAATGACTTTTGGATTTTGAATAACGGATAGACCTTTGGTTGCGAAATTATAGGTTTGGGCGGCCGCTAACCATTGGGAATTGGTGCCACTCAACTGCTGGGCGAGGCTGTTGGATTGGCTTGGATCTGATAGCAGCGCCTTTTGGGCCAAAGCGGGATAACCGACTTGTGAGCCAAGACCGTTAGCGGTGAGCAGCACTTTCAACACCGTTGGATTTTGGAGCAACGCCTGCGGCGAAGTGGCGTTCTGAACGGCGGTGGTGAAGGCGGCGATGTCACGTGCGACCTGTGGTTGCTTGGCCTCGTTCGCGATATCGG
>JAJZEG010000368.1 GCA_021828605.1 Pseudomonadota bacterium
TTCCAGACCCCAGCGAGCTGATTTTGGCTGCGCATGAAAGCGATGATCCGATTGGCGATGATGCGCTATCGCCGATTAAGGGCATTGTGCATCGCTATCCCGACCGGGCTTTGCTCAAACCCACCCTCGCCTGCCCGGTTTATTGCCGGTTTTGCTTTCGCCGCGCCCATGTTGGCCCGGATGGCGGGGTGCTGAGCGACGCCGAACTGGATGCGGCGTTTGACTGGCTGGCGGGCCATCCGGCGATCCGTGAGGTTATTTTGACCGGGGGCGACCCGCTTTTGCTGTCGGATCGGCGGATCGGGGCGTTGCTGGAGCGGCTGGGGCGGCTTGAGCATGTGCAGCGGCTGCGAATCCATACCCGGATCCCGTTGGCGACGCCGGAGCGGGTGACGGATGCGCTGGCAGCTTTGTTGGATATGCCTAAACCGCTGTTTGTGGTGCTGCACGCCAATCATGCACGCGAGTTTACCGATGCCGGGATTGCGGCGCTGGACCGGCTGCGGCGGCGTGGCATCCCGCTGCTGGGCCAGTCGGTGCTGTTGCGCGGGGTGAATGATCACCCGGGGGCGCTGCGCGATTTGTTTGAGGCGATGCTCGCGGCACGGGTAAAGCCGTATTATTTGCATCAGCTCGACCCGGCGCCGGGCACGGCGCGATTTGCGGTGCCGATTGACGAGGGGCGCGCTTTGATTGCGGCGTTGCGCGGCACGATGTCAGGCATCGGATTACCGAGCTATATTCTGGATTCTCCCACCGGCAAAATGGTGCTGGAGCCGAGCCCGGTTTTGACGGATCGGCCTGCTGTGCTAGGCGCCCTTGCATGAGTGTACCTCTGATTGCCGTTTTTAACGGTCCCAACCTGAACTTGCTTGGTCTGCGGGAACCCGAAATCTATGGGATTCAAACGCTGGACGATCTGGAGGCGATGTGCGCCGAGGCCGCCGAGCGGCTGGGGATTGCGATTGATTTTCGCCAAACCAACAGCGAGGGCGAGCTGATTAGCTGGGTGCATGAATGTCGCGGTCGGGCGGCGGGCATTGTGATTAATCCGGCGGGCTATTCGCATACCTCGATCGCCTTGATGGATGCGCTAACGGCGGTGGATCTGCCGGTGGTTGAGGTGCATTTATCGAACATTCATCAACGTGAGCAGTTTCGCCATCATTCCTATGTGTCGATTGCGGCGCGGGGTGTTATTTGCGGCTTCGGTTTTGCCGGATATCGTTTGGCCCTTGATGCGATCGCTGAAATTGTGGAGCAAGAAGCATGAGTTTGACCTTCGACCCTGATGCGCTGCGTGCGCTCGCGACTTTGTTGATCGATAGCGGGCTCAGCGAGATCGAGCTTGAGGAAGGCGACCGGCGGCTGCGGCTGGCGCGGACTCTGATTCAGGCGGCAGCCCCAGCACCGATCATGGTGCAGTCGGGCGGCTATGAGCCGCCTGCCGCCGCCAGCCAGGCGAGCACAGCGGCGGCCGTGGAGGCGGCCGATCCGGCGCGGCATCCGGGCGCGGTGAAATCGCCGATGGTGGGTGTGGCCTATCTGGCGCCTGAACCGGGTGCGGCCCCCTTCGTGGCTCTGGGTCAGACGGTGAGTGCCGGGCAGACCTTGCTATTGATCGAGGCGATGAAAACCTTCAATCAAATCAAGGCGCCGCGCGCGGGCACGCTCACGCGGATTCTGGTTACCGCCGGTCAGCCGGTGGAATTCGACGAACCGCTGATGATTTTGGAATAGGCCGGTGTTTTCTAAAATTCTGATTGCCAATCGCGGTGAAATCGCGCTGCGGGTACTGCGCGCCTGTGCGGAAATGGGCATTGCCACGGTCGCGGTGCATTCCACCGCCGATGCCGAAGCGATGCATGTGCGCCTCGCCGATGAAAGCATGTGTATCGGCCCGGCTTTGGCGCGTGATTCCTATTTGAACATGCCCGCGATTTTGTCGGCGGCCTTGATCACCGGGGCGGAGGCGATTCATCCCGGCTATGGGTTTTTGTCGGAAAATGCGGATTTTGCCGAGATGGTGCAGGCGCATGGGCTGACCTTCATTGGCCCGACCGCTGAACAAATTCGCACCATGGGCGATAAGATCACCGCCAAAACCACCATGGCGGCGCTGGGCGTGCCGCTGGTGCCCGGCTCAGCGGGCGAGGTGCCCGACCTTGCCGCGGCGATTGCGGTGGCCGAGACCATTCGCTATCCGGTGCTGATCAAGGCAGCGGCGGGTGGCGGTGGGCGCGGGATGAAAGTGGCGCATACTGCCGAGGGGTTGGAAGAAGCCTTTTCGCTCGCGCGCGCCGAGGCGCAGGCGGCGTTTGGCAATAATGCGGTCTATATCGAGAAATATCTGGACCGGCCGCGCCATGTTGAATTGCAGGTGCTTGGCGATCATTTCGGCTCGGTGGTGCATTTAGGCGAGCGCGATTGCTCGTTGCAGCGGCGCCATCAGAAATTGCTCGAAGAAGCTGGGTCGCCGGGGATCACCGCCGAGGAACGGACCACGTTAGGCCGGATTGCCACCCAGGCGCTGGAAAAATTCGGGTATCGGAATGCCGGCACGCTGGAGTTTTTATACCAGGATGGGCAGTTCGCATTTATTGAAATGAATACCCGCTTGCAGGTTGAGCATCCGGTGAGCGAAATGGTCAGCGGGATTGATTTGGTGCGCGAGCAGATCCGCATCGCTTATGGCGAGCGGCTTGGCTATACCCAGGATGATATCACGCTGGCGGGTCATGCGATTGAATGCCGGATTACCGCTGAAGACCCCGATAATTTTACCCCCTCGCCGGGGTTGGTGGCGATGTATCATCCGCCGGGCGGGTTGGGGGTGCGCGTCGATTCCGCCCTTTATGCCGGGTATCGGGTGCCGCCGCATTATGACAGTCTGATCGCCAAGCTGGTGGTGCATGGCCGCACCCGGCCTGAGGCGATTGCGCGCATGCGCCGCGCGCTCGATGAGTTCGTGGTGGCCGGGATTAAGACCACCCTGCCCTTGCATCGGCGGATTATGCAGGATCCAAAATTCATTGAAGGCGATTATGATATTCACTGGCTGGAGCGATTTGTCGGCGCCGATCACTGATCGGGGTTGCTTCGATAAAAGGCGGGGTTAGAGCCCGAGCCGCCTGAGTAGAAAATATTCGTTGAAGGGGCGTTGATCGGACAAAGCGGGGATGGATGCGCTGTGTTTGGGCAGCAACGCCCGAAACGAGGTGCGGCTGTCGATGATTCGTGTGGCAATTTGAGTGACGGTGGTGCCCGGCTTGCGCCAAGCGAGCAGGCTTTGGCGGGCGCGCGCGGGCAGCCTTGCCGCGAATTGCGCGGGGGTTAGCGCGGGGATCGGGTGCATCGAGGCGATGAAATGGATCCCAAAGCGGTGATGATAGCCGTGATAGGCTTGAACATAGGGAAAAGACCGGTGCAGGGCCAAGGCGATTGATTGCAAGGTGGCTCCCGACACGGCGGGCACCCATTGTTGCAAAACCGCATGAGGCGTCATGTGACGTTTGGCGATGGCGTAGAATTGGACGGAGTAGAGCAGGCTCGACCCGGCGGCGGCGATCGGCGGTGGCGGATCCAGCGTGATCACGTCGAAACGCTGATGGGTGCGGGTGAGAAACCGGCGCCCGTCATCGACCACCACATGA